>JAEEYG010000067.1 GCA_016291695.1 Clostridia bacterium
TGGTATCGTTACAGAAGTTATCGAATAATTTTTATACGATTATTACTCCCAAAACTCTTAAAAGTTTTGGGAGTTTTTTTATCTAAAATTGTACATGTTTTTTTAATATGGTATAATTCTATAATGGTGGTGAAATGATGCGTGAAGCGAAAATATAGATATGGATATATTTATGCAGCTGTGTTTTTTATAATATTAGTAAGCATTATAATGAAGCTTCAAAGCAAAAGAGAGCCAATCACTTTGGGTGAATTCATAGATGCTATGACAGTAGTTGGTTACCGTGTTCAAGAAACAAAATCATTGCGCAATGAAGAAAGTGGAGATTTGTATTCTTCATTTAAATCTAATATAGTAGAACTTGATGACGAATCTGCGATAGTGTATTCATATAGTGCAAGAAAACCTGATAGCAATACAGAGGTGGTTTTTCGAATCTATACTGACGAGGATGCGGCCACCAAGGGATACTCGAAGCAGGAAAACAGCAAAAAGTTACAAGCAGCCCACCAAGACTTTACGGCATATGAACAAAACTCAAAGAATGAGATTCATAGAGTAGGTAGTAAGTATTCTTTGTACTATACTGAGAATCTTGAAGGAAATTATTTTTTAGCATCAAGAGTTGGAAAAACAATGATAATTGCTTATATACAGGAATCAGATGCTAGAAAACTAAACAATTTATTTAATGAATTAGGTTATGGAATTAACTCATAAATTTGAAAGGAGCAAGTATGAAGCTTTTACTTGATACATTAGGTGGCGACAACTCATCTTTAGAGTTTGTACGTGGTGCGATAGAGGTACTCGACGAACTTGAGGAGAGCACACAAGTAATTCTTTTAGGAAAAGAAGAGGAAATTAAGAAGAATATAGAAGAAATATGTAACAAAAAGATAGAAGATTTTGGAGAAAGGTTACAGATTATAAACTCTAATAGTGTTATAACCAACCATGACCATCCTACAGAGGCAATCAAAACCAAAAAAGACTCATCTATGTGCATTGGATTTGACATGCTTAAGAATAATAACGCTGATGCACTTGTTTCTGCTGGTAATACGGGAGCTTTGCTTGCAGGAGGTTTATTAATAGTTGGGAGAATCAAGGGTATTGATAGACCAGCACTTTGCCCAATGCTTCCTACACTTGATGGCAAAGGTTTTATTCTATTAGATGCTGGAGCTAATACAAACTGCAAGCCAATTAACTATGTACAATTCGCAAAGATGGGTAGTATTTACGCAGAAAAAGTCTATTCAATGAGTAACGCACCTGTTGCATTATTAAGTATTGGAGCCGAAAAAGAAAAGGGAACGCCAGTTATTAAAGAAGTATATAGCATTCTTGAAGCTGACAAGACCATTAATTTTTATGGTAATATTGAGGCCAGAGATATGTTCACTGGAAATGTTAGAGTAGTTGTTACAGACGGCTTTTCGGGCAATATTGCACTTAAGACTGCCGAAGGAATTGGAGTTACTATTATAAGCCTAATTAAGGAAGAATTTACTGCTTCTTTACCTAGAAAAGTTGGTGCTGGAATTCTTAAGGCTACTGGAGCCATTGGCTCTTTTAAGAAGAGATTTGATTATTCTGAATATGGTGGAGCACTACTTTTGGGAATAGAAAAACCAATCATTAAGTTTCATGGAACAGGAAAAGCAAAAGACGTAAAAATAGTTCTAAAGCAAGCCGAAAATTTTGTTAAAAATGACGTTGTTGGAGAGATAAAAAACAAAATTTCTTCAAATGAAATCTAGCATAAAACGACATCGCAAAAGGCCTGGAACATTACGGACATAAGGCTTTCAAGAACTTTATTTTAATTGTTGACAATTTAATAATTATATATTATTGTAATTATGTAAGCATGTGTAAATTGCGCATACAAATGTTCGCATCGTAGAATAATCAATTGTGCGCGGATTATGAAGGGGTGATATGATGAATCCAGATGCTATATTTGAAAAAGTTAAAGAAGTTATTGTTGATCAACTTGGTGTAGAAGATGAAGCTGTTAAGGTTGAAACGTCATTTATCGACGATTTAGGAGCTGATTCCCTAGACATAGTTGAACTTATTATGGCTCTTGAAGAAGAATTTGATCTTCAAATTCCTGATAGTGAGGCTGAAAAGATCACTACTGTTGGAGACGTAATAGAGTATATTAAAAATAATCAATAATTACAGAAAACGGCTATTAAAATAGCCGTTTTTTTGTGCTCTTTTTGCTTTAATATTTTGAAAAATTATGGTAAAATTGTCGTGGAAAGAAGGTGATATTTTTATGCTATTTGAGGACAAAATAGGGTATGAATTTAAAAACAAAAATCTTATTGACGAGGCCCTTACCCACACATCCTATGCTAATGAACATAAATTGCCCAAAAACAATGAAAGACTAGAGTTTCTTGGGGATGCTGTTCTAGAGGTAATTGCTAGTGAATACATCTACAAAAACTACCCTAACATGCCGGAAGGAGAAATGACTAAAACTAGAGCATTTGCAGTATGCGAAAGGTCGCTTGCACTTGTAGCAAATAACTATGGCTTTAGTGATTTCTTGAAAGTAGGTAAATGTGAATCAAAGGAAAATGGTAGGTATAGGGATTCTATATTGGCGGATAGTGTTGAGGCAACTATTGGGGCTATTTTTATGGATTCGGGTATAGAAAACGCCAAGCAGTTCATTTTACCGAATATAGTTACATTTATTGATGATTATGTGAAGAACGGCGGTAAGGATTACAAAACCAGGCTTCAGGAAGAACTCCAAATTCATGGAGACGTTAAAATCGAATATAAGCTTATAGCCGAAAGAGGTCCAGACCACCTTAAAACATTTGACGTTGAGGTTCTTTGTGACGGAAAAGTCTTAGGGCATGGCGAAGGAAAAAGTAAAAAAGATGCTGAAATGGATGCGGCAAAAGATGCTTTAAATAATAGGAGATAAAATTGAAGAACATATTAATTTCTGGATATTATGGGTTTAATAATACGGGAGATGAGGCAATGATAGAGACTATGTCTACATTGCTTGCTAAAAGAGACTGCTCGCTTACAGTCCTTTCATCTAACCCAGATAAAACAAAAGAATTATATAATGTTAGGGCATATGACAGATATAAGCTAGGCGAGATTATTAAGGCAATCAAAAAATGTGACTTGCTTATTTCTGGCGGTGGCACGCTATTTCAAGATATTACTAGTAAAAAGAGTATATGGTATTATCTTGCAATTGTTAGACTAGCGCAACTTTTTAGAAAAAAGGTTGTTATTTGCTACCAAGGTATGGGACCAATTGAAACCAAAGTTCACAGAAGAATGGTAAAACATCTTTTAAACAAAAAGAGCGTGAAGCTTATAGGTTTAAGAGATGAGCAGGCCATAGAATATGCAAAAGAGATTGGTATCAAAGAAGAAAAAATCATTTTCTCTTCAGATATGATTTTTATGATGAATCCGCCACAAAAAGAAAGAGTAGACAAAATAATCAAGGATAACGTTCTAAATCTTAAAGAAGGTCAAAAGCTTATTGGCTTATCTGTTAGAAGCTGGAAGGATAAAGACAGAACTGACGAAATTGCCGAAGCAGCGGATTTGATTTGTGAAAGATATAATGCAAGGATTGTATTCTTCCCATTTCACAAGCCAAAAGATGCCGAAATTAGCAAGATTATTATGCATAAGATGAGACACGAAGATATGGCGGTTCTAATGCCTAATAGGTATCTTCCTTCTGAAATACTAGGAGCGATGGGAAGAATGGATGTTAACATTGGTGTAAGACTTCATTCACTTATTTTTTCTGCAGTTAGTTTAGTTCCTACAATAGGTATTTCTTATGATCCAAAGATTGATGGCTTTTTAGATATGATTAACTCGAATGCAGTTTGCACTTATGAGAACATCGAAAGCAAGAAGATAGCTGATGAGGTTGGAAAGAAGCTTTTAGAGAATGATTGCACATACAAAGAAGAAATAGAAAAGTTCAAAAAAGCAGGCGAAGATGCTTTAGAAAAGATAATTAGCGAACTATAAGGAGTGAGAGAATGTTAGACGATAATAGAATTACTAAGCTAAAAGGTATTTCAAATGAGGTTCGTAAAGACATTTTATATCAAGTATATGAGGCTCAGTCTGGACACCCTGGGGGAGCGCTTTCTTGCGCAGACATATTGACTGCTATTTATTTTGAAACCAAGGAGGAGGGCGATAGAGTCATTCTTTCAAAGGGGCATGCATCTGCTGCTTTATATGCTATCTTGGCAGAACATGGTGATATTTTAAAGGATGAGCTTAAAACATTTAGAAAGTATGGAAGCAGACTTCAAGGGCATCCATCATCTAAAGCATTAGATAAAGTCGATGTTTCTTCTGGCTCACTTGGGCAGGGGCTTTCAATTGCAAATGGAATTGCAATGGCATACAAGCTTGATAAAAAGAGTAACAATGTTTATGTGATACTAGGGGACGGAGAAATCCAAGAAGGCCAGGTTTGGGAAGCTGCAATGTCTGCTTCACATTATAAACTAAATAATGTTATTGCATTTTTAGATTATAATAAGTTGCAAATTGATGGTGCAAATGATGACGTTATGAAGGTTAAGCCTGTGGATAAAAAGTTCAAAGCATTTGGATGGGACGTGCAAGAAATAGATGGACATGATTTTAATCAAATAGTAGAAGCAATTAATAATGCAAAAAAGTCTAGAAAGCCTAGTATGATTATTGCAAATACTATTAAAGGCAAAGGCGTAAGCTTCATGGAAAACAATTTTGAATGGCACGGCAAAGCACCAAATGAAGAACAATATTTGAAGGCAATAAGTGAACTTTAGAATAATTGATTAGAATATACAAAGGACTTGAGAAATGAAGGAAATTTAGTAATTGAGGTTTTAAGATGGAATTAAGTGAAATTGAGAGAAGATTTCTTGAACTATATAATGAAAAGGTTGAAAAAGATATTGAATTTTCTGAGGAAGAAGTCCGCTTTATTGTAGAAAATGTTGGTAAAGTAAATATACAGCTTCCAGTATTATATTTGATATTGAGTGGAATTAATGATAAATCTGCTAGAGAGCAAGCAACTAATAGTTTAAAAGAGCCATCTAGAATGCGTATTAAAGACATCTTTATACGAAGACATCGGAACACCCGAAGAAAAGGAAGAATGGGAAAAGCAAGTTTATGAAATCAGAGATGTTTCTCAATTAAGCATTGAAGAAGCTAAAAAGTTGCCAGATGGTACAATGATTAGAATACGTGGTGACTATGCTCATTCTTGGCAGAGAGAATTATATAGTAAAGAAGCATATATTAGAGTTTTAACAGAACTAGAACATATGCTTAAAGATATTCCTATAGCGGTTAAGGATGATTTGGCAAGTGAACTTGCTACTTTTGTAAAGGTTTGTGTTATATTAAGTGGCATTGTGTATGATGAGGAAACCGAAAAAACAGAAAAGAGTAGTGAATTATTTGGTGATGCATATAAAAATGTAGCTTGCAGAAACCTAGAGGGTGGTATTCTTGACAAAACTTGTGTTTGTGAAGGGTATGCCGAAATTCTAAGAAATGCACTTGCTTTAAAAGGAATTGAAGCACTTTATATTGCAGGACATAGTCCCGAAAAGAATTCTACGCATGCATGGAACCAGGTTAGAATAGGTGGGCATTGGTATAATACAGATTTAACTCATTCAATAAGAACAAATCGTATAATAAGTAGAGAAAAAGAAGGCTATCCTATTGGAATATATCTTTTATTTAGTGATGAAGAATTTCATTATGAGGATTATGGTGAAGAAAGGCCCGTTGGTGAGAAAAAGTGTAATACTAGGATAGTAGAAGCTATACGCGCTTATCGAAAGGCACATCATATAGTGGATTCTAGAGAATTAGAAATTTAGATTAAATATGCAATAAGATTAATACTAATAAAGGAGTGATTTAATTGAGGTTTAGTTTAATGACATTACTTGTGACAGAGGTTCAGCCTGTAAATAGTGTTGCTTCTTCTTCAATTGAAGATTTGCTTACTCAAGAAAATGTTACTATGGCATTGATGATTTTAGCAGTTGTGGTGGTAATAGCTTTTATAATTGGCAGAATAAGAGAAAAAACAGAGAACTCATCTGTATTTAATACTTTTATTGCAATTATAATATTTGTTGCTACGGTGGCACTTATATATTATTCTTCACAAACGAGCTTTATAGTTGGAAATGAATCTGGCGAAGTAGTGCAGGAAGTTCCGAAGGCTGATGAATAATATATCACGATTTATTTAAGACTATTTTTTAAGGAGGACTAATCTTATGAGCATTTTTAACCTTATGGAATTGTTTAAAATAAAGACTACTTATAAAACGCGAGGCAGAGTCCCCACTCTTTATGGGATTCCAGACGCAGTTAAAGAACTGGAATATGATAAAGGTGGCGTTGGCTTTCTATTAATCATTCCGTTTTTAATTGGACTTATAATCGTTTTAGTTAGAACAATAAAAGCTAAAAACAAGACATCAAGAGTGTTTGGGATTATTTGGATAGCTATTCTTTGCATAATAATAGGACTATTGGTGTATTATGGATTCGCTTATCTTGGAATAAAGGATTCAATTGAACTTCCTAGTGAGTAAAGCATAATAATCTTCTAGAAATAGATGTTTTGACATAAATGTAAAGATTTGAGGTGGATAATGTGAAAGCTACACGTGAAAGTTATGGTGAAGCATTAGAAAAATTAGGAAAGAAAAATAAAAATATTGTTGTTCTAGATGCAGATTTATCAAATGCAACAATGACAAAAAAATTTAAAGCTTTATATCCAAAGAGATTTTTCGATATGGGAATATCCGAGCAAGATATGATGGGAACTGCTGCTGGTTTTGCAATTGGTGGCAAGGTACCATTTGCAAGTACATTTGCAATTTTTGCAGCAGGAAGAGCTTATGAACAAATTAGAAATTCGATAGCTTATCCTAATTTAAATGTTAAGATTGCAGCTACACATGCGGGAATTACTGTTGGAGAAGACGGAGCATCTCATCAGTCAATAGAAGACATCAGCTTGATGAGAACAATACCTAATATGGTAGTATTATCGCCTTGTGATGATATTGAAACTAAATGGGCTATAGAAGAAGCATCAAAAATTAATGGACCGGTTTATATTAGATTAACGAGACCAAAGGTTGAAAGTATTTATGGAGAAGAACCAGAATTAAACATGTCTTTAGAAAACGAA
>JAEEYG010000068.1 GCA_016291695.1 Clostridia bacterium
ACTTTAATTACTCCACAAGGCTATATATTGCATGCTGGTAGAGAAAGAGGTAGTGCAGTATATCGCAGTAATGAAAAGTTTTCTAATGATATTAGTAAAATTAAATTTTCAAAGGTGAATTCTTTAGAAAGTTCTGAAGCTAAAGAGTCTACAATAGGGTATTTTAACAACAATTTAGTTGCAATATATAGAAATTCTTCTGGTAAAGTATTTGTTACATATACTTCTGATAAAGAAGGATCATCTAATTGGAAGTCTCCTAAAACACTTGATAGAGAGATATATTTTGTTTCAATTCCATCCGAAAATAGTGGTAGTGCTCTTCCTTTTACATGTGACTATTTTAAGAGAGAAGATGCAATGTCAGCTTATATAGGATTTGTTAATGTTGATGATGCAACAATTACATATTTTAGGGAAGTTGATTCTAGTATTGAGGCTTCTACAGGTTATTCTTCGATTCTTCCTCACAGGGATGGATATGGAATATTGTATTATGAAGAGTATGATGACTGCACAGCTATGTGTCTAAAAGATTTCCAATATGGATTTGAAAATACAGCGATGGAAGATATGAAATTGTCTGGTACTGAAACTAATAACTTTTTAAATAAATTTGATGGAACCAAAGGTACTGCTTTAGGTAAGTCAATTACAAGCAATATCGCAGTTGATTATGACAAAACTAGTAATAAGTTTAATGTAATGTTTGGATATCAAAAGTATAAAACATATGCTTTTAATCTAAATGCTTCAGCAGATGAAAATGGTGTTTCTAATGAGCAATTAGAAGACCTTATTGAGCTTGCAAAGCTATGTGGTGTTAAGGTTGATTTTTCATATGATAGTATTTCTTTTGAATTGGAAGGAACTATATATAATGTTAACACCGGCTTTGATGGTCAGATGCATAACACACAAAAAGTTGAGAGCACCTTTGCTACTATTTTAGATAATAAGTTCTCTTTTGTGGATCTAAATAGCAATGTAGCTAGAGTAGAACAAAATGGAATTACAATTGTTTTATCATCTGATGTAACTAATGTTGTTAAAGTGTTGGCGACTTCAAATGGCAAACATGTTTCAAATATCTCATATCAAATTGATGGTGGAGCATCTACTGAAATAAATGAATTTAAGTCAATCTATTTAAAGAAAGATGGAGGTTCTCACAGTTTATCAATTACAACCACTTGTGATGATGGAAGTAAAGCTGTATTAAATTATAATTATTAATTAGGAAAGCATAAATTATGATTGAAAAAGTAGAAAACACAATTAAGAAATATAATTTAATAAAAAAAGATGATAAAGTCGTTGTTGGCGTATCCGGAGGACCTGATTCAATTTCGCTACTTTGGTGTTTGCATACACTAGGTTATAATGTTTCGGTATGCCATGTTAATCATGGACTTCGTAAATCTGCCGATAAAGATGAAGAGTATGTTAAGGACTTTTGTAAAAATATTGATGTTAAGTGTCATGTTAAGCATATTAATTTAAAAGACAAGAAGAACTTTCATGGACTTTCTACCGAAGAAGCTGGAAGAAAAGAAAGATATGATTTCTTTAATAAGATTCTAAAACAAGAAAATGCAACATTGATTGCAACAGCTCATAATCTTAATGATAATGTTGAAACAGTGCTACATAATCTGTTTAGAGGAAGTGGCGTTTCAGGACTAAAGGGTATTTTGCCTAAAGCAAATAACATTGTAAGGCCACTAATTGATTGCTCTAGAGATGAAATCGAAGAGTTTTGCAAAACTAACAAGTTAAAACCAAGGCATGATGAGACAAATGATAAAACCATCTATACCAGAAATAAAATTAGGTTAGAACTTATTCCATATATCGAAGAAAACATTAATACTAATGTTCTTAACAACATTAATAGGATGTCTCAAATTGCTAGAGAAGAAGAGGATTTTATTAATGAAGAATTAAATGCAATCTATGATGACATTGTTGTTGCTGATGAAAATATTTGCTTTAACTTAAAGAAGTTTAATTCTCAAAATTTGTTCATTAGGAAAAGACTATTATTAAAGGCTATCTTTAATGTTCTGGGAAATACCAAAGATATAGAAAAAGTTCATATAGATGATATAATTAAGATGTGTGATAACTGCGTTGGAGGTAAATACCTTACTCCAAACAAGAGAATAAAAGTCACTATTTTAAATAGAAAGATATACTTTATTAAGACATAAAAGGAGGAACTATGAAGAAAAACGGAATGGGTCTTGGAAAATTATTTTTATTTGTGCTGATTGCTGCATGCGTTGCCATTGTAGTAGTTGAGACCAATCAGATTTCCGAGATTTCATATTCAACACTTATGACAGAAATTGCTAATGGCAATGTTTCAGAAGTCACGTTATCTAGTGATGGTTCAAGTGCAACTGTAAAGTTAGTAAATCAAAAAGGTGATAGACTTGTTAACATACCAAGTCTTACTGCTTTTATGAATTCTGTTGAAGACGAAGTAAAAACCGGAAAGCTTAATGTTAAAGAAAAATCAATTACAAAAGTTGAATCTATTCTAAGCTATGTTACGCCTATTGGATTTTTAATTATTTTTGCTTTGTTCTTTGTCTTTATGATGAATTCAATGAATGGTGGAAAAAGTGCAATGTCATTTACTAGAAATCGTGCTAGACTTTCTGATCCGGATAGTAAAGACAAAGTTATGTTTAAGGATGTTGCAGGACTTCCTGAAGAAATGGAAGAGCTACAGGAGCTTGTTGAGTTCTTAAAATATCCTAAAAAGTTTGTAGAAATGGGAGCTAGAATTCCTAAAGGTGTTTTACTTGTAGGTCAACCAGGAACTGGTAAAACCTTACTTGCAAAAGCAGTTGCAGGTGAAGCAGGTGTTCCGTTCTATTCAATTTCAGGTTCTGACTTTGTTGAAATGTATGTTGGTGTTGGTGCTTCAAGAGTAAGAGATTTATTCCAAACAGCTAAGGAAAAAGCACCTTGTATTGTATTTATTGATGAGATTGATGCTGTAGGACGTCAAAGAGGTGCTGGTCTTGGCGGTGGTCATGACGAAAGAGAACAAACATTAAACCAATTATTAGTTGAAATGGATGGCTTTGGTACTAACTCTGGAGTAATTGTATTAGCTGCAACCAATAGACCTGATATTCTAGATAAAGCTTTATTAAGAGCAGGAAGATTTGATAGACAAATAGTTGTACCTAGTCCTGATATTAGAGGACGTGAAGAAATATTAGCTTTATATGCAAAAAAGAAGAAGCTTGATGAAAATATCGATTTAGGTATTCTTGCGAAAAACACAGCTGGTTTTGTAGGTGCAGACTTAGAAAACATGATGAATGAAGCTGCATTACTTGCTGCAAGGGCTGATAGGAAAGTAATAACTATGCAAGACTTAGAAAATGCTATGGTTAAAGTTATTATGGGACCTGAAAAGAAATCTCGTATTATTTCAGATAAGGAGAAGAAACTTACTGCTTATCATGAAGGCGGACATGCCGTTGTATCAAGGTTTTTGGAGTTTTCGGAACCAGTTCATCAAATTTCTATTGTTCCAAGAGGTATGGCTGGTGGTTATACTATGTACAAAAACACTGAAGACAAATCATTTATGTCTAAGTTAGAAATGGAAGATAGAATTTGTTCACTTTTAGGTGGACGTGTTGCTGAAAGCTTAATTTTACATGATGTTAGTACTGGAGCTTCAAATGATATAGAAAGAGCTTCAAAAATGGCAAGAGCAATGGTAATGAGATATGGTATGAGCGAAAAGCTTGGTACTATTACATTTGGAACGGACCAAGAAGAAGTATTTTTAGGACGTGATATTAACAATACCAAAAACTATTCTGATGAGATTGCTGCCGTAATTGATGTTGAAGTTAAGAATATAATTGACAGAGGCTACAAGAGAGCAGAACAAATACTCAAAGAGCATGAAGATAAATTGCATGCTGTAGCAAGTATTCTTCTTGAAAAAGAAAAAATAGAAGATGAAGAATTTGAAGCAATTATGAATAGTTAGTAATATTAAAGAAAGGTTAAATTAACCTTTCTTTTTTGTTACGTATAAAATTAATATATAGAACTCATGTAGAACATACGATATGATATTATTGATTGATACTATTATGAAAAAGGTGATACGCTTAAAATGGATGAAGAAAAGGAACTATTATTTGTTTTTAGAGCTGATAGAGAATATATTGGATTTGATGAAGCTGGAAATCCAGTGCCTATGATGCCTAAAGACCCTTCTGCTCCTAAAGGTGCGAAAGCTTTAATTACTCATGTGTCAAATGGGGATAGTAAACAAGCATATATTTCAACAAGTCTTAATATTGCAACTATGCAAAAATACAATCTTGGTAAAGAAGGAGATCATGAGACTAAAAGAGCAAGAGTATACTTAATTGCTTTAGATAAAATGCCTGATGATGAAGAATATAAAGATGACTCTCCATATTTTGATTTCAGAGATAAAAGAATAGATTCTTATATTGAAGGTAGTGTGACACAAACTTCAATTAATTATACTAGAGCAGATAGCGAAGTAACAGTTGGATCTCCTATTATGCCTGATAGAATTCATGAAGTTCATCCATTTTTAGTTGATCTTCTGTGTATGCTTGATGCTGATCCTGGGAATACTTCAAATAAAGCGGTTTATAATAATATAATCAAAATAATATATAGTGGTGAATTTAGTGTTGAAGCTATTGAAAATGCCTTAAAAAGTCTTCTTGAATCTGACATAGACATTAATAGCTTTGAAAGAGACTTTTTTGAACAGTATTATTCTCAAAGGGCTATGATTGATTATAAGTCAGAAGTGGTACCTAATTCATTATTTCTTAGACAATGTATTAGAACGGATTTACTTCGAAAAATAACACCTGCTCTTTTGTCTAAGCTTCAAATTTCATTTGATAATCAGCTTGGTATTGCATTGCAAACTGGCTTTTTGCAGTTTAAGCAAGATGATCGAGTTCATCTTACGTCAGAGCCAAAAAATCCTGAAGTATTTGAAATGCTTCGAGACTATGTAGTAAAATTTCGTGCAAATACTCCTACTCTAATTCCTAATCAAGTTGAGTATACCTATATTGATGGTGATAGAACTCAAATTGATTCATGGATAACAAGCGGATATAAACTAGAAAAAGAAGTTAGCAATAATAATGGAGTTCCAGATAGGGTTGTGTTGGGTGGCTTAAATAATGGAGATAAGCATTTAGGGCATGTATATTATAGAGAACATCCTGAAGAGAGAATGGAATCTATTAATGCTAATCGTTATAGTTATCGACGAATTGGTGAAAGTTGTTTTGCATTTGGACCAGATGGTGTTTGTGTTAAAGTTAGTCCAGATGATGATAGCCAAGAG
>JAEEYG010000008.1 GCA_016291695.1 Clostridia bacterium
CCAACTAAAGTTGAAAATGAAAGAACTGCATCCATATATGCATCAGCACCTGTGGCAATAAGGCTTTGTGAATCAATTTCTTTTCCGTTTTTCTCAGCATATTTGCCAAAGATAAACTTCACAAATATTGCAATTATAACGACAACTAATGTTAGCCATGTGTAATGTACTTCAGCCGGTTCTACAACTTTAATAATTGACTCTCTTAAAGAAAAAATACCTGCTGACAAGACTAATACTGCAATTATAACCGCTGAAAAATACTCTATTCTTCCATGCCCAAAAGGATGCTCCCTATCTGGCGCCTTGCTAGATAATTTTGCTCCCACGATTGTAATAACTGCAGACACTGCATCGCTTAAATTGTTAATTGCGTCTAAAATAATGGCAATAGAATTAGATAAAAATCCCACAACTGCTTTAAGCAATACAAGAGAAATGTTCATTCCAATTCCTTGCAAACTGATTTTTACTATTTTTTGTTCTCTTTTCAAATCATTTCCTCCGTAAGTTTTTGATAAGGCTATTATATCACTAAAGACATTGTTTTAAAATCACATTTATCACTTATGCTGTTGACATAAACCGTTTACGCCGTTATAATATGTTCGTCACAACATATTTCTCGGTCCGACATGTATGTATAGGAGGAATTCTTATGAAACGGTATCTCGGTTTAGTTCGTGTTCTGGATGAACACATGGCAGGTGTGACAGTAAAACTATTATCAATGTTTTCGGATGATAAGGAAACACTGCTAAAATGGTTTAAGCTGTACAAAGGTGCTGAAACAATTATTTTGGACAATACGCGTGAGCTGGAGAGTTTCTTTGAATTTTTCAACATCTTTACTCCCCCTCTCGACAAGATTCGTACGTATGAGTTCAAGTAACCCAAAAATCCGAGTCTAATTTCGAACAGCCTTTAGTTCAATATAGAACAAAAGGGCTGTTTTTTTTGACAAATATACGTGCATTTATTATACTTTCCGTGTAGGTGCATGGCTTGTTTTTTGAAATCACCATTTTTTCCAACAATCAAAGAATAGGAGATTAATTATGAACTTAAAAACTATATCAAAAATATTATTTATTCTAGGAGGTGTACTAATGCTTTTTGGATGTAAAAGCAATCTATTAAATACCACTGCTGTCACCATAAGCAAAATGGGCAATATGATATCAGGTTCTTGGCAAGCCCAAGTAAAATTTCCTGACTGGAAAGGATATGTTGATGACACTTTAGCTATGAATTCTATGTATAGTTTTGATGGTGTTAAAGATCAAGGAAAACTCTTCTTTATAATTCCAGAATCAATAACAAGTTTTGATTTGTTTGTCAACAACATTAAAGTCGATACGAAAAACATGTTAAATGGAATCTATGAAGTAGATATTGCCAGAATAGCAAAAAATGGAATGAACACCATACAAGTATGTAACATTAATTCAGATAATTCAGAAGATAAAATAACTGTTAATATTCCTTATCCAAGAGTAATTGATGGAGCTTTAGAGGAAGTTGGATTAAGTAAGAAGCCTTTCGAATTGATTAGTGACATTATTGAATCTGATATTAAGTATGGATTTTCAAGCAGTCAGCTTGCAGTAGTTAAAGATGGAAAACTTGTTTATCAAAATGCGTGGGGATTAACAAATTCTTACGAAAAAGATGGAACAAGAATTACTGATGGAACAAAAGTTACAAATGATACACTATATGATTTGGCATCTGTAACTAAGATGTTTAGTACAGCCTATGCAATCCAGTATTTAGTAGATAACGGAAAAATAAATCTTGAAGACAAAATTGTGGATTTAATTGGGCCAGAGTTCGTTAATAATACTGTTGAAATTAAATTTGCATCATACAAAGATGCTTATCCAGGATTCGAAAAGATAAAAGAATGGAAATCTTCTATTACCGTTCGTGACTTATTAATGCATCAAGCCGGATTTCCAGATGGTGGGCATTATCACAACCAAAAATTTGATGCAGAAAATCAAAGACTAACAAATGATGTTGATAATGTTTTATTTGTGGAAAATGCAACTAGAGAGAATACTTTAATAAATGGTATTTGTAAAACTCCTCTACTTTATAAGCCAAGAACAAAAACACTATATTCAGATATTGATTACATGCTATTAGGTTTAGTTGTTGAAAAGATTACAGAAAAAGATTTAAATACATTCTTATCTGAAACTTTTTGGGAACCAATGGGACTTACTCATATAACATATAATCCGCTAGAAAATGGCTTTTCAAAAGATGACTGTGCTGCTACTGAATTAAATGGAAATACAAGAGATGGACTAGTAGAGTTTCCAAATGTAAGGCACGATACAGTTCAAGGCGAAGTTCATGATGAGGAAGCCTATTACACAATGGAAGGAATATCTGGTCATGCTGGACTATTCTCTAATGCTACAGACTTAGCAAAACTTGCTTCTATCATGATTACCGGTGGATATGGTAACAATAAATATTTTTCTAAGAATATAAGAGACTTGTTTATTGCTCCTCAAAGTCTATCAACCATTAATTATGGAATCGGTTGGTGGCGTGAAGCTGATGACAAAAGAGTTTGGTATTTTGGAACACAAGCACCTGAAAGTTCTATTGGACACCAAGGATGGACAGGCACATTTGCTATGATAGATTTTGACAATAATCTAGTTATTGTATATTTGACAAATTCTATTAATACTCCTATATCTGATAAATCTAGTTTAGATACTGCTAATGACTTTGCAGGAAGATACTATACTTCTTCTACAATTGGTTTTGTTCCGCAACTTATTTACATGGGACTAGACACTAATGAGCAGGATTTAGATAATGCTTTATACTCTTTAGTAAAGGATATGGCGGTTGAAAAGCAAAAGCATGTTGATAGTAAAGAGAGAAAAGCTGGAAAGCCATATGACAAAAATCATGCACTAATTAAAGCAAAAGAAGCAATGGATGAAGTTGCAAAGAAGTGGACTAGATAATAATATGAATAACGTTTATATGTATGCTACAATTGATTTAGCTACAACCATAGAAATAGAAAGGGGACTATAGATAATGGCATCTTTTATAGTTATTGTTGCTGGGCTAGTATTAATAATAATTATTGCTATAATTGTTCTAATTTATAAAATTCGCTATTATAGTAAATGTACAGCCTCTGCTACTGCAACTATATATACCTCTGAGCGTGTAGGTACTTCTTTTTCATCGCCAATGATTTACAAAGCAAGATATAGATACAACAAAAAAGTTTATAAAACAAGTTTCCACACCTCATTACCTCATTTTATCGAAAGAGAAACTTTACAAATCTACGTTAACCCTGATAAGCCCGAGCAAAATACACTTAGGAAAAACAGAGAATACTTTCATATATCATTTTTAATTGGGTTTTGCTCGTTAGCTATTTATTGTATCGTAAAATATATTATTCCGTATGTATAGTTAATTAAATAAATATATTAAGGACAGCTCATAAAAAACTTGAGCTGTCCTTTTAAATTTAAAAATTATTCTTTAGGTAACAATAAGTTTAATGCAATACCTGTTAAAGCAGCTAAGCTCATTCCAGAAAGTGGAACAACCATATCATTTCCTGTTGCAAAATTAATTACTGCGCCACCAAGTCCTAAAACAAGCATGCTTGATGCAATTATAATATTTCTATTTTTTCCAAAATCAATTCTATTTTGAATTAGTATTTTTAATCCGTTTACAGCAATAAATCCATATAGTAGAAGTGAAATTCCTCCCAAAACAGGTGATGGAATTGTTTGAACTAATGCTGTAAATTTTCCTAAGAATCCAAAGATTATTGCAAGTATTGCTGCAAGTCCAATTACCCAAACTGATGCAACTTTAGTCATTCCAACTACAGAAGTGTTTTCTCCATAAGTAGTATTTGCTGGTCCTCCTAAAAGTCCTGCTACAAATGTTGCTAAACCATCTCCTAGAAGTGTGTTTTCAAGTCCTGGTTTTTTAAGCAAGTCTTTTCCAATAATTGAAGATAGTGCCGTGTGATCTCCAATATGTTCTGCCATTGTAACTAACGCAATCGGAGCCATCGCAATAGCTATCATTAAACTTGGAGTATAAGTTACAAAAGGAATTTGGAAGTTTGGAAGTTGAATCCAAGATGCTTCTCCGACTGAAGTAAAATCTACGATTCCAAATAATATTGACGCAATATATCCAATAGCAATTCCTGCTAAGAAAGGAATAATCTTCAAAAAGCCTTTTGCTTTAACCATAATAATCGCAGTAGAAGCAAAAGTTATAAGTGCAACAAGCACTCCTATAAAATCAATTTTTTCTACCCCAGAACCTATGCCAATATTATTTACGGCAGAGCTTGCAAGCCCTAGTCCGATTATCATAATCATCGGGCCAATTACAATTGGCGGTAATAGTTTATCAATCCATTTTTTCCCAACAAACCTAATAATAAAAGAAACTATAATATAGATTAATCCTACTATCATTATTCCAGTGAGTGCAGCCGAAGCTCCCGCTTCTGGTCCCCCCTGTGCATTACCTGCCAAATACGCTACTACTAAAGGAGTTATAAATGCAAAAGAACTTCCTAAAAATACGGGCGATTTTCCTTTTGTACATAAAATGTATAGTAATGTGCCAATTCCAGCTGTGACAAGAGCAACTGCAGTAGATAAAAATTCGCTTCCTCCTCCATCTTGAATTCCCTGATTTACAAGAATTGGAACTAACACAGTGGCGCCAAACATAGCAAATACGTGTTGAAGACTAAGTACAATCCACTGACTTATCTTAGGTTTCTCATCAACATCATATAAAAGCTTTACCTCATTATTTGCTTCATCATTTGCTTTAATTTCTTCAGAACTTTTTACTTGTTCTTCTTTTTTGCTTACCTCATAGTCGTATGCTTTCTTTGAATGGTTTTTGCTTTTGACTTTCTTTGACATTGTATTACTCCTTTCAATGATAAATTAAAACATAAAAAAAGAATTATTAAAGATACCATTACTGGTCTTTAATAATTCTCTATGTTTTGAAATTAAAATGTGTAAAAATAAAGATAAAGGAAAAATGGAAACACTTACCTGTCTACAAAATCTCAAATGTATTATTCTTGTAGATAAGCAAGCAAAACAATCCATTATCGTCCTCCATTATTTTTACATTGTTTTGTATTTTATACTATATCTGTGAAAAAATAAAGAGAAAATTTCAAAATGTAATAAAAGTGTAACTAGGTACTCTATACTGCCTCTTTCATAAGTAGTTTTCTTCCATGTAATGTACCGAAAGCAACTTCTAAAGTCATTCTTAACGCAAGCCATAGCGAAATGTCACCATCTATTATAGTAAAAACTATCTCAACAACTGCATATACTAGCCATTTGATAAGACACTTTGTTGCAATCTCATTAACTTGCGCTTTTTTTATGATATATTTTTTTCTGACTATTCTGATTGCTACTAGCTCCGCCAGAAAAGTTATTACTATCAACAATGCTATGCTTATAATACTAATAATTGCCTCATTATTTGAAATAAACGACAATGCTTGAGTATCGTTATTTATGGTAGCATTATTAACATATAGTCTTAAACATATATAAAATATAAGTTCTCCTAAAAATGAAAATGCAAATGTACTCCACCAAAACTTACTTGCTATTTTCTTTGAAGGATATTCGACTTTATCATTAGTTTTGCTCATCGAAGTTTAACCCCCTTAAAGAGATTTTATCAAATTTTGGCAAAATATGAAAACATTTTTTATCATCCGCTCTATTATCATATATGATATAATTAAGTATGATGATAATGTCAAAGGTGATAACACGACTTTTAATAAAATTTGAAGGAGTTATATGGATTTATATAGTGAATTAATTAAAAGGTCAAATATGCTGACGCAGAATAAACTAAATGATTTACAAGTTGCCGGCAAATTGGATTCAGCGCACACAGCGCAAATGGAGTTTAGCCAGCTATCTAAGAGTCACGCATCATTGCGTTCTTCATATTTAATTGCGAAAGACCAATATGCTACTGCAAAAGAAAACTTAAATCAATTTAATAATTCTAGTCTAGCTAACAAAATTGTTCATCCAGTAAAGTCATTTAGGCTTCACAGACAATTAGCTAGAGACGTTAAAAAATCAAAAGAAACACTTGATAAAACAAAGGCTGCATACAAAGCAGTTCAAAAAGAGCTTCGTGAATTTAAAAGAGCGACTCGTGCACAACACAAAGCTATGATTAAATTTGAAAAAACTAAACAAATGATTCAAGAGTTGAATAATCCTAGTAATCAAAAGTATGTTACAATGCTACCTGCACAAAGACAACAAATGGCAGCTTGGTTTATGAGGTTTCAAAGTCATTATGATTCACTTTCATTTGGAGTGAATCAACAAAATGGTAATAAATCTTTTGAAACACTTGTAGAGCCTCCCGAAAAAGCTTTTACAGAGATATCTCAGGCTTATAATAGAATGGTAGTTTCTAGGACTAAGGATAGAGCAAGACAAACGATAGATAGAGCTCGACACGCTGTAAGAGATACTTTAGACAAGATGGCTCCAAAGCCAAGAGAGGAAGCCGAAGAAAGTAGATAGCATATAGATTGGGGACACGGTTACCGTGTCCCCTGCTTACTTGGCCCCCACAAGATTCAGAATCCATTGGCAGTTTTATGTTACCGGAATTGAAAGACAACCACCAAACAACCAACTTGTAAGGAGGAACACAATGGAGCTAAAAGAGACGACCACCAACTGAAGCCACAAAAAAGGCAGGGAAGCAATATCCCTGTCCTTTTTTTGTCCTTTTTTACTCTATTTACAATTACTACAATATGGACAATTTGCGCATCCATTTTTTCCTTTTCTAAATTTTGAAATTATGATTGCAATAACTGCAATTGCAACCACTAATAAAACTATTAGGTTTGCCAAATTTATAGTTCCATCCTCTATCCTACTTCCAATTTGGTATACAATTGTCGCTAAAATCCATGCACTTCCTGTTTGGAATAATACCGCTTTTAACATTCTTTTAGCAGATCCTAGCTCTCTTTTCATTGCACCAATTGCACCAAAACATGGAGCACTAAATAAATTAAATACCATAAATGCATATGCTGCAGATGCTGTTATTCCTGCAAATGGAGTTCCTTCTGCAAAAATTTCACTACCTTCTTCAACATCTTCAGCAAGTCCTGCAATAACTGCCATACTTGAGACTACTTGCTCTTTTGCAACTAATCCTTGAATAGCAGAGACTGTTGCTCCCCAGTTGTTTTGTCCAATAATAGGATAGAATACCCAAGAAACTGTTTTTCCAATTGATGCTAACATGCTTTCTTCTATATCTACTCCATATTCCATATTAAATGAAAACGAAAGTAAAAACCAAATTACAATTGAGCAAATCAAAATTATACTTCCTGCTCTTTTTATAAATGCAATAACTTTATCAAAAACATCTTTAGCAACATATTTAACGCTTGGAACTTTATACTCTGGAAGTTCGCAAATGTATGAACTACTTACATGTTTAAATCTTGTTCTTGAAAGAACAAATGCAGAAATAATAATAACTATAATTGCAAAGAAATATAATGATGCAGATACAGCACCAGAATTTTCTCCAAAGAAATATCCAGCAAATAACGATATGATTGGTAATTTTGCACTACATGGAATAAACGGAACTAGTATACTTGTCATTTCTCTTTCATCTTGATTTTCTATAATTCTTGTTCCCATTATTCCCGGAACACTACATCCAGAACCAACAATAAATGGAATTAAACTCTTTCCACTCATGCCAAGTTTTCTAAATAGTTTATCGAATAAAAGTGATATTCTCGACATATAGCCTGTTGTTTCAAGTAATGAAATGCATAAGAATAGAATTATTAATTGTGGAATAAATCCTAGTACTGCTCCTACTCCCGCAATAATACCATCAACTACTAAGCTATTAACCCATTCAGATGCACCAGCATTTTCTAATGCCTCTCCTGCCCATTCTCCAAGTGCATCCATGTTTTCTCCAACCCAGTCTACAGTGGCAGTTCCTACTACACCAACAGATAAGAAATATACCAAAAACATAACAACTATGAATATTGGAAAAGCAATCCACTTATTAAGAAAAACTTTATCTAGTTTATCTGAAAATGTTTCAGTGATTTCTTTTTCTTTTACACATTCTTTCTTTGCCTTTTCAATGAAAGAATATCTTTCTGAAGCAATCACTTCTTCTAAGTCAGTATCATAGTTTTTCTCTAGTTCTTCTCTGATTGATGCAACCGCTTTGTTGTCATCGTCTTCAAATCTAGAATCTTTCTCAAGTAATTTGACTGCAATAAATCTATTATGCTTTTTTGATATTCCTTTTGTTATTTGTGAAATACTTTCTTCTAGCTTATCGTCATAAATTTTGGTTCTGGTTAAATCTCCTTTTTTATCAATCTCTTTAACTAGGTCTTCAATTCCTGTTTCTTTAAGTGCAGAAATTTGAAATACTTTTGTTCCAAGTTTTTCTTCTAGCTTTTTGCAATCAATTCTGATTCCTTTTTTCTCAAGTAGGTCTGCCATATTAAGTGCGATTAATACTTTGCAATCAAGTTCCATAAGCTGAGTCGTAAGATATAAGCTCCTTTCAAGAGAAGTTGCATCTACAATATTGATTATTACATCTGGTTTTTCATCAAAGACAAACTTTCTAGATATATCTTCCTCAATACTATAAGGACTTAACGAATAAATTCCTGGCAAATCTGTAATCTCATGCTTTGTGCCTTTAATAGTACCTGTCTTTTTTTCTATCGTAACTCCCGGCCAATTTCCAATCTTTGCATTCATACCTGTTAAGTAATTAAATAATGTTGTCTTTCCACTATTTTGATTTCCAACTAAAGCTATTTTCAATTTTATCAAACTCCTTTCCCTCAGATTAGTTTGAGCAAGAATTTAGGTAATTTCTAGGCAAACGAACGAGGCAACCGGAGGCGTACATAAGGTACGTTGAGGATTGCCGATGTGAAGTTTAACAACGAAATTACCAAATTATTGTTCAAACATCACCTCCACTTCTATTTGACTTAAATCACTTTTGCTAATGCACAATTCATAGTCTCTAAGTTTAATATCAATCGGATCCCCTATTGGTGCTTTTTTCCAAACCTCTATTTCAGTTCCACGAGTAAGTCCCATGTCTAGAAGATGTCTACGAATTTCCTTGTTTTGAATGTTTAGCTTTAGTATTTTTGCTTTTTGTCCAACATCCAATTCACTTAATAACATACCAATTCTCCTTTCATAATTGAAATATCTTTCAACTTTCAAAATGATTATATTAATGATAAAAATAAAAGTCAACAATAATTGAAGCATCTTTCAACTTTTGTTGACTTGTTATTATTATTTTTTTATACTATGATTGTATTATGAAGAAAGGATTGAATTGGATGAAAGAATCTGAGCTAAGACAACCTATACAAAAAAGAGCAATAGAAAAAAGGAAACAGATATTAGAATGTGGGTTCAATTTAATATGTGAAAAAGGGTATCATAACGTAGACTGCATTGAAATCGCAAAGGCAAGCGGTGTTTCTACAGGAACAGTTTATCAATACTTCAAAGACAAAAGAGATATTTTTTTGCAAGGGTTAAAAAGTTATTCTGACTCTCTTTTGTTCCCAATACTTGAATATAAAAATAAAACCATAAAGCCTGATGGACTTGAATCTTTTTTTAAAAATGCAATTAATAGCAATATAAAAGTTCATACTATGTCTCAATCTACACATGAAGAAATCATGGCTATGAGGCACTCTGATCCTGAAGTAAATAAAGTGTTTCAAGATTTTGAAGTCGAAGCAACGAACGTACTAGTTGACATCTTAAAAGCTAATGGTTTTAATACAAAAGACATTTACGAGAAATGTCATATAATCATTGGATGGATAGATAATCTTTGTCACGAATTAGCGTACCACAAACACCAAGAACTAAATTATAAGCGTATGACCGATATGGTAGTAAACTCAATAATACATCTCTTATCATAAACCAAAAACGCTTTAATAGTTTTCAAATAATGATGGCTATTAAAAACCTCATTATTTTCAACAAACAAGGCCAACCATTTTTTATCGAAAATGGTTGGCCTAATTTAGCAAAGTGTTAAATGATTAGACTGCTTCTTTAGAAATTAAGTATCTACCAAACAATGTACCGATAGCTACTTCTATAACCAGGCTCAAAATAGTCCATAGTGTTAATTCTGAAGATAAATAATAGAAAACAACTACTATAACAGAGTAGATAAGCCATTTAATTAGACACTTAACTGCTATCTCGTTAACCTGCTCCTTTTTTACAATCGCTCTATTTCTGACTTTCTTAATCGCAATAAGTAATGCTCCAATAGCTAAAGCGGCTTGAAAAATTAAGCTGATAATATCAATCAACAATTCATGCTGTCTTATAAAAGAAGCAACACCCAATGCAGTATCATAACTCATGTTAAAAACCAAAAGTAGCCCTCCAAAGTACATAACTAAACCTGCTATAAACAATATGGCAAAAGTGTCCCACCAAAAAGTACTTGCTATTTTCTTTGAAGGATATTCCATTTTTTCATTTGCTTTTTCCACATCGTTCACCTCCTCTTTTGTTAAAATAATATCATAGTTATGTTATAACACATTTTTCTTTCTAAGTAAGTCTGTAATCATAAACGTCTTGTTCCTTACCTATTGATACATCATAAGTCTCACCAAAATCACCATTAAAAACTGATATTACAGACTTGACGGTACCTTCAAAACCACTTAGTTTAACCTCACTTCCATAACTTTCAGGGGTAAGTATTTGACCGTTTTCAGTTAGATAATTACTACGATTAATGTTTCCACCTTTGTAAATCATCACTTTAAAATCTTATCATAACTCATTACATAATTCAAATTATAGTTATTATCTACTTATTTATTGATTTGGATATGGTAGGGTATGCTCCATTCGGTCGCAGATTGCTTCGCAATGACCCCCTGTTTTGAAAAAAGTTAGTTGATTATTTATCAAATTGCATTAATTATATTTATATAATAAAATATAGTTGCTGAGTATTTTATATTTGAGGTGGAAAAATGGAACAAGAAACTAATAAAATAATTCAAAGATTGGTTCGTTTTGTAATAATTGTTATCTGGCTTACTTCAGCAATGTTATTTTTGGAAGGTGGACAAAACACTTATAAACTTATAAGCTGGAATAGAGTTACAGGAACTTATGAAAGAACTGAAAAGTATCCGATTATTGAAAACAGTTCGTCATCAGATCATTCGCAATACTTCTTGCACTATTATACATTTAATACTGGTGGAGGCAACTTTAATAAATCGGTTTACGATGAAACAGGAGATAAAAAAATAAATCAGGAAGAAGAAATATTATACAATCCAGCAAATCCAGAAGACTCTATGCTACTATCTTCAAATGATGGAATATCGAAACTACTGATTGCAACAATTTGTGCAATAGCACCTGCCATATTATTATTTATAATCTATAAAAAATATGGACGTGACTATTTGATTTCATTTCTAACCCATCATTAATAATAAATTTTTTCGTTTGTTAGACTAAAAATAACTGCTCTTATGTCATTGTGGATGAGTAGTTATTTTTTAACTTTCTTTTGGCTAACCGTCTCTAACGGATTGCCTCTGTATTCTATATTTTTTAAGTTAAAAACCGGCAAGAGCCGACATTTTCTGTTTTCTTTTTGTGCTATACTTTAAGAAAAATAGGAGATATTGAATTATTGTTAGGAGGAATAAAAATGGGGTTGTTTGACATTTTTAAGAAAAAAGAAGATGCTTTAGGAAATCAAATTGTAAGTGATATGAATATGGGTGCTCAGAGTCCAAATTCATATACATTTATGGGCGACGTTGAACTTATCGAATCGGCAAGTTTTAAAATGACTGTTGAAGATGTTTTTACAATTACAGGAAGAGGCACAGTTGCATGCGGTGTTATTGAATTTGGAGAAATTCATATGAGAGATGACGTTAAAATTCAAACACATGACAAAGTGATAAAAACTGTAATTACCGGAGTTGTAAAGTATCGTAAACTAAAAGATATTGCTCAAGCAGGAGATAATGTTGGATTGCTTCTTCGTGGCATTGATAGAAATGAAATTCAAAAAGGAGATATAGTTTATAAGAATTAACTACTTCGCGAGCGGTTCGAATCTAGGTCCAGGCAATAAAAAAATGGTATGCAACCAATAGAAACTATTTTTGAAGAAGTTGTTGATATTTTGGCGGACTATAGAGCTAATAAAGATAAAAGAAAGAATGAAGAATATGACCCAGAGTTTTAATACTATTGTGGAGCAAATAAAAAAATGTGATTTATGCAAAGAGAAATTTGGTTTTAAGCCACATCCTATATTTTTAGGAAACGAACATTCAAAAATTGTTCAAATAAGTCAAGCACCGTCTGCAACTGTTCATGAAACATTAAAGCCTTTTACAGATATGAGTGGAAAAAAATTAAAATATGATTGGTATCAAATAACAGATGATGTTTTCCAAAAGAAAAAAGTAATCGTTCCTACTTTGGCCAGTTGAACGATTACTTGTAATCTTTAATCGGCTAACCGCATCTGCGGATTACCTTTTGTCTATATTTATTTTAAGCGAAAATAGCGAAAAAGTCAATATAGAGGCACGTTTTATAAAAGTACCTTATTTTATGCCCAAAATGGTCTCGGAGACGTCCGAAATCACTGAAAAAACATAGCAAATTAACTGGCATCTGTGAAATCAAAATGTTGCAAACTCGTAGCGGAGCACAGCGTGCTCCATAAAGATTGAATTTTTAACATTTTAGATTTATGGCGCACAATGCGCGCCGCTACACACTTCGTCATAGTTTAGTATAAAACTTTAAATAATGCAATTAAAATATTTCGAATATACTATTATACATTTTATTGGATATTAATATATTTCTTTATTTAATACCTTTTGTAATCGTTCATATGTAAATAAGTTTTTATCTAGTCTATGAATTTCAAAGAAATCATTATCAACCTCAATTCGATTTAGAATAATACTATTTCCATCTTTTTTTACGACTTTAATTTTTGTAGCTTCTTCGTTAATTATATACAATCCATAAGCATATTCAGAGTCATCAAAATTTAAAACATTTGAATTTTGATTAATATAAAATGTGCTTGCATTATTATTAGCATCTATCATTTCAGTTCCACCTAGCGAACCTGGACAAACGAAATAGTAGCTATTATCACCATTTTGATAAACACCATACAATTTTTGAACCAGTACAGCACTATTCAAGATATTTTCTTCACCAAGATAAGTATAATATGGTATATAGATACTGCCATCTTGCTGTTTAACATATATATTTGTTTCGTCCATAAATGATGTATTTATAGTTTTTCTATCAACTGTGTATAAAATAACACTAATCTCATCTGGTTGTTCATCTTCTTTAGATATTTTTTGAAATTCATATACATAAGAACGATTATTTATATCTCCACTAACATTAGAAAAATCAAATTTTCCTTTGTAAAGGACATTAGCATCTGTAAGCAAATACCCTTGCTTAAATGATTTTCTATTACCATGTAACTTATTATTTGATGTATCATAGCCCTCAGAAGTATCGAAAATTATTGGGATTTCATTTGGTAACTTGTGTATTTCATTTTCAGTAGTTTGATTATCAATAATTAGTTGAGTACAATCATCATTTACATGACAAATGTATGTATTTCCCCATTCATAAATTTTGGCATAATTCTTGTCGTCAAAAGTCAATCCAAGGATTTCTATTTTTTGTTCTCTAGATAAGTTGCTACCATAACTCTTATTTTCATACTCTGGATCTTCATATAGATCAAAATTTGAAATAGTATTATCATCAAATTCAGTATTGGAGTTGTTATTATTTAATACTAATACTACTGCACATATTATTAAAAGCACAATAATTGCTATTATAATAATGATTTTTTTCATTTAATAGTTCCTCCTTAGTAAAATCCTCAAATCAATGCTAACATACATTATTAAAGAACTCAATTATTAGTTCCTTGTAATTATTGAATCCATTTTTTTGATATTGCATGGGGAAGTAAGGTATTCTCGCTTTGCACGTTGTCTCATACGTGGTGTCGAAGAATATTTTTTAGACAAAAAAATCAAAGTGCTGCAAATACAACATTTTGAATATGTTAAGGAAATAGTAAAAGGAGATTGATATTTAAAAAACTTTATAATAAAATTTTGCCAGACATTAGGTAATACGTAAGAGCGGTTAACCAACTGTGCATTTTTAATGCACCCCCTTTCATTAAGAAAGGAGTTGGTGCTATGGTTGAAACAGATATTATCTTCATGATAGTTGAAGTGATGACAATAGCTTTTATACTGAAAAAGAAATTTTTCAGCAATAAAAAATAACTACTCTTACGTCTTGGCTGACGAGTAGTTATTTTATAACTTCTTTTCGGTTAACCGTCTCTGACGGATTACCTTTTGTCTATATTTATTTTAAGCTAAAAATAGACAAAAGTCAACATTTAAGGCACGATTTTATATCGGTGCCTTATTTTTATGCCCAAAAGCAGTAGCTTTTGAGCATTGAGCAAAAGCAATTTTGCTCATATCTTGTTAAAGTGTGTAGAGCAATTTAACAAGATGCATCAAAAGTGATTCATCACTTTTGATGAAAGAAGAATGCAAGGAATACTTTCCTTGCCACACTGACACTTTTAGCGATAGCGTTAAAAAGTGTTGTAGTGTGTTATAACACTTTTTTATTTAAGTGTTCAGCAGACTTAGGAAAGGAGATTAATTTATGGGTTATGCCATCATAAGAAATGTGAAATACAAAAGAGGAAATTTAGGTTTAGCATATCGACACAATGAAAGAGAAAATAAAAACTATTCCAATAAAGATATCGATTTAGAAAGATCATATCTTAATTATCATTTGAAAGAGCCAACTCTGTCCTATGAGAAAGAGTTTGATAAGCTAAAGAAAGAAAATGATTATAAAGGACAAATAAAAGCAGTAAGTAATATTGCATGCGAATATGTGATAACTTCAAGTAAGGAATTTTTTGATGAAATTGGGGAAGAGGAAACAAGACGATATTTTGAAACAGCTTATGAATTTGTAAGCAATTATAAAAATCTTGGCGAAAAGAATATATTATCTGCAGTAGTGCATATGGATGAAACAACTCCCCATATGCACTTAATTTTTGTTCCAGTAGTTCATGCCATCGATAAAAAGGGTCGTGAAATCGACAAAATTGCCTGTAGCGAGTTTTGGAAATCCAAAGATAGTTATAGACAGCTTCAAGATGCTTTTCACAAATACATGATTTCTCATGATTTTATGCTAGAACGAGGAAATTCATCAGATAGGGAGCATTACACTATAAAAGAATATAAAGATCTAACTAATTTTGAAGAAGCAAAAGAATTGGTTAAACAAATTCCTTTGGAAACACCTAAAATGTCGGACATAAAAGATATAAAGAAAGTGACCATAAATCGTGATGAAAAGATCCAAGAACAAATTGTTAAACCTCGAGATGAATTAATTAAAGAGCTTCATAATGAGAATATTAACTTGAAGAAAAGATTAATTAAGCAGAAGAATCTGGTTGAAAAAGCTGAAGA
>JAEEYG010000069.1 GCA_016291695.1 Clostridia bacterium
GTCGCTACGAGATTTTGGCGACAATTTATTTGCAAATTAAACTATAAGGAGAAATAAAATGATACTAAATGAAACTCCGCTTAGGACTTCAAAGAATTTTCATGTAAATGATATTGAAATAAATAATATTTCAATTCCTGAAAGCATGCCAGAATTCAATAGTAGAAGCATTTATATAAATAGTGAAAAAGAAGTTCTTGTATCTGACAAGTATTTTGAGAATTCTGAAGAGAATGTAGACTTGTATGAAGATAGTAGAATTCTAGTTAGCGAAATAGTTAAAGATGACTTTAGACTAAAATATGGTGTCGGCTCTGAACTTTCTTCAAGATGTGCTAATAATCCTAATCAACAATTAAGAATAGTAGCTAAAGAAGGAACACAGAGTAATGCAAGCGTTGAGTTTGTGTTTGATGAGAACAATAACACATTACAAGATAAAATTGAAATATATGCAGAAAAAGACTCTACGATTAATGTTATAATAAACTATATTCCTAGAATTGTTAGTGATGAATTCTCAAATTTAAACATTGAAGATGAATCAGACCAAACCACTCTTTCTACTGAAGATAACAGTAGATACCACCATAACGGAATAATAAAAGCATACGGTTTGGAAAACTCTGAAATCAATATTACAGTAATAAATCTTTTAAGCAATTCATCTAATAACTTTTTAAGTGTTGAGAACAAATTGTTAGAAAATGCTAAGCTTGATTTTTCTATTGTTGATTTTGGCGGCGAAAATAGCATTACAAACTATTTTTGCGATTTGATTGGAAAGTTTGCAGATAATAGATTAAACACAATATACTTAGGAAATAATAGTCAGCTATTTGATATGAATTATATTGCACATTGTAAAGGCGAGAATACAAATGTAGATATTGAAGTTCAAGGAGCTTTGAAGGATAGTGCTATAAAACACTTCAAAGGAACTATAGACTTCAAGAAAGGCTGTAAGAAATCTATTGGTAATGAGAACGAAAACTGCTTGTTATTGTCGGATACTGCAAAATCTCTTGCGCTTCCTATGCTTCTTTGCTCTGAAGAAGATGTAGAAGGCAATCACTCTTCTAGTAGTGGAAAAGCGTCACCAAGCGAGTTGTTCTATTTAATGACAAGAGGATTTTCTGAAACAGAAGCAATGAAGCTACTTGTGCGCGCCAAATTTAATAAATTCTTGGAAAGTATAAATAATAATGAAATTAAAAATTTGATTAATTATTTTATAGATAAGAAGCTTTGATTTGGAGGATAAATATGAATAGTATTGAAATAAAAAAAGATTTTCCTGTACTTATGAATAATAATATTGCTTATCTGGATAGTGCTGCCACTAGTCAAAAGCCACAAGCGGTTATTGATGCGGTAGAAAAGTATTATGAAACAATTAATAGTAATCCACATAGAGGAACATATTCATTATCAATTAGTGCTACTGAAGCTTATGAGAATGCTCGAAAAAAAGTTGCGAAGTTTATAAATGCTGAGTCATCTTCTCAGATTGTTTTCACTAAAAATGCTACCGAAGCTCTTAATTTGATTGCATATTCATATGGTATGGATTGCATTTATGAAAATGACAATATTGTTTTATCTATTATGGAACATCATTCTAATATTGTTCCTTGGCAAGCTGTTGCTAAAACTAAAAAAGCAAATCTTAATTATATTTATGTTGATAGCAACTTTGAATTAAATAGGGATGAGATTGATTCTAAGATTACAAAGAATACTCGAGTAGTTGGAATTACTCATGTATCGAATGTCTTAGGAACAATTAATGATATATCTTATATTATTAACAAAGCGCATGAGGCTGGAGCAATTGTGGTTCTCGACGTATCACAAAGTATAGCTCACATGAAAATTGATGTTCAAGAGTTAGATGCAGATTTCGTTGTTTTTTCAGGCCATAAAATGTATGCGCCTATGGGCGTTGGAGCTTTATATGGAAAAAAGAGCTTGCTAGATAGAATGAATCCATTTTTAATGGGTGGAGATATGATTGAATATGTGTATGAGCAAGATACTACTTTTGCTAAAATACCTAATAAGTTTGAAGCAGGAACCCAAAACGTTGGTGCTGTGATTGGACTTGGTGCATCGATAGATTACATTAATAGCATTGGCTATGAGAAAATAAATGAAATTGAAACTGAGATTAAAGATTATGCAATGGATAGATTGTCAAAACTAGATTATATCGAACTTTATGCCACGAATAATAAAGAACACCATTCTTCAGTTATATCATTCAATATAAAAGGAATTCACCCCCATGATGTTTCTTCTATACTAGATACTTATGGTGTATGTATTAGAGCAGGAAATCACTGCGCACAGCCTCTATTAAGGCACTTGAATCTAGATTCGACATGTAGGGCAAGTTTTTCTATATATAATACAAAAGAAGATGTTGATAGATTAATTGAAGCATTGGAAGCAACTTATGAAAAGTTTAAGAAGTATATGAAATAATTGGAGGACTCTATGGAAGACATATATAATGATTTAATAATGGAACATAGTATGAATTCGCCATATAAAAGAGACATCGAAAAATATACTATGTGTGAAATAGGTCATAATCCAAATTGTGGTGACGAAATTGAATTAAAGATTAAGCTTAGTGATGATAAAAAAGTAATTGAAGATATGTCATTTTCTGGGCATGGATGCGCAATTTCTCAAGCTTCAACTTCTATAATGATAGAGACATTAATTGGAAAAACTGTTGAAGAAGCAAAAGAAATCATTAAGACATATATTGGAATGATTAAAAGAGAGATTACTGATGAAAATGATTTAAAAAAATTAGAAGACGCTATTGCGTTCAAAGATATATCTCATATGCCAGCTAGAGTTAAATGTGCACTTCTTGCATGGCATACTTTAGAAGAAATGCTAAATAGTGAAGATTTAAATAAATAAGAAAACACGGCTAGATTATTCTAGCCGTGCATTTTATTGTTAGGAAAATACTTTCATAAAACTTGTGAATGTCGCTCTTTGCTTTATTCTAGGGTTATTGATTATTGACCATTCGTAATATGGAATTTCGCGTGTATTCTTGCGTGTGATTTGGTAAGTACAATCCAACTTATTAGCACTGATGGTAGAACGATGACGCTTGGCGTGAAGGAAACCTACCGTAACGGAAGTACAAGCATCAGGACTATATTCGAAGAGGTAAGTGAAGTAACAGCTTGTTTGCTTTGCATTTTTTGTCTTGATAAGTAAAAGTGGTTTGATACGGCTAGATACTTCGTCTATTACCATAGCCTGGTCGTAAGGAATATGTCTGGGAAGCATAAGTACCATGAGCTTGTCACTTGAAGGACTATTGATGCTATACAATGTTTCGTTATTCTTTGCAAAAGTGATAGCATCATCATTGAGACTTTTGATGTACATGTTATGGAATATGATATTATTTCTTATAGCATCCTCAGACTCAACATCCTCAATCTTGATTTTGAAAGTGTGCCCTTCGCCTTTTATGGCAATCCGGATACTTCTTTCGTTCATGTCGTAGCTGACGGGAATTGACGAGAAGCATTCACCAAGGTTCACGAAAAGATCCATGTTAAGTTCTCCTTTCACAATAGCGTAGAGAGAAAAGTAGTATAGTTTCGTTGCAAGTTTACCATAATTTAAGTGAAAAATCAACAAAAGTCTACATAAAGTTGAACAAGTTTGACATAATTTAAGCAAAATGCTATAATTTTAGCGAAAATTGCTTATTTGAGGTATATGTAAATGGCAAATTATGAATACTTAGCGGAAATAGAAAAATATGGTAGAGATAATAAAATTCCTATTCTTTTAGATGAAAGTTTAGATTATATAGAAAACATTCTAAAAGAGAAGAGGCCAAAAAGAATTCTTGAAATTGGAACTGCGATAGGTTTTTCAGCTCTTTGCTTTTCAAAGTTTTTAGCAGAAGATGGTCGAATAGATACAATTGAGATTGAAAGCTTAAGAGTTGAGCAGGCTATTGATAATATTGCTAAAGTTGGCGTACAAGATAAAATAAGAGTAATTGAGGGAGATGCTTTAGATATTCTTCCTTATTTACAAGAAGTATATGATGTAGTATTTATTGATGCAGCAAAGGGAAAGTATAATGAATTCTTTGAGCATGCGTTAAGACTTACTAAACCTGGAAGCATCATAATAGCCGACAACGTTTTGTATAAAGGGTATGTTCTTAGTGATTATAACAAGCATAAGCAAAGAACTGCAGTTAATAAACTTAGAGAGTTTATAGATTTAGTTTTGAATAATCCAAAACTTGATGCCAAGTTAATTGAAATTGGAGACGGGCTTATTGTAGCAAATGTTAAGTAATAGGAGGAATAAAAATGAATAAACCAGAGCTTTTAGCTCCAGCAGGTACTTATGAAAAAGCAAAGATTGCATTTATGTATGGTGCTGACGCTGTTTATTGTGGAACATCAAAGCATTCACTTCGCACACGTACAGCAATGGACTTTACTGATTTAAAAAATACTGTAAACCTTGCTCATTCACTCGGAAAAAGAGTTCATGTTGCAATGAATATTTATGCCAGAGATGATGAGTATGAAGGCGTAATCGAAGAAGTTAAGGAACTAGCTCAAATTGGAATTGATGGATTTATCGTAGCAGATCCTGGTGTAGTTGATGTTATAAAAGAGTATGCTCCTAATATTGATATTCATATTAGTACTCAAGCAAATACTGTTTCTGCTCACACATGCAAATTCTGGGCAAAGCAAGGTGCAAAAAGAATTATCTTAGCTAGAGAATTAAGTAAAGATGAGATTAAATATATAGTTGAAAATAAGCCAGAAGGAATGGAAATAGAGATGTTTGCACATGGAGCAATTTGCTATTCATATTCTGGAAGATGCTATATGAGTGATTACATGGCGGGAAGAAGTGCTAATCATGGAGATTGTGCACAACCATGTAGATGGAGCTACAACTTATATGCAGAAGAAAAGAACAAACCAGGTGAATATATGCCAGTTGATTTTGATGAAAAGGGTATTTATATTTTTTCATCAAAAGATATGTGCTTAATGCCAGAGATTCCTACAATATTTGATTTAGGAGTGGACAGCTTAAAAATTGAAGGAAGATTAAAAACCGAGTACTATGTTGCAACAATTGTAAATGCATACAGACATGCTATTGATGATTATGCAAAAGACCCAGACAACTGGAACTATGAAAAATACATGAAAGAAATCGAAAAAGCTAAAACTAGAGAATTAACTGATTTTTACTTCAATAACAAGTATAATCCAGACACTCAAGATTTTTCTGGAAAACAAGTTAACCCAAATTATGAATTTGGTGGTATAATAACAAGTGATAAAGAAAAGTATTCAGCAGGAGAGTTAGTTAGCGTAGAAATA
>JAEEYG010000070.1 GCA_016291695.1 Clostridia bacterium
CTTATCACTCTTCTAATATTATTTTTATCTATTTTCTTTGCCGACTCTGGATCACATTTTTCTAGCATTCCAAATAAATAGTCTATGCCTTTACTATCTAATATGTCTTGTAATTCTAATCTATATTCTTCATCAGTTCCTATCGGAAAAAATTCTATTCCCTTAACAAGAGCATCAATATATAATCCTGTACCTCCAACTATAATTGGAACTTTACCCCTAGAAATAATATCTTCTATACATTCTGTTGCTTTTTCCTTATAACTTGCAACACTAAACTGCTCATTAGGAAGACAAATATCAATCATGTGATGTTTTGCTTGAGCCTGCTCTTCTTTTGTAGGCTTAGCAGTTCCAATATCCATGAACTTATATATTTGCATCGAGTCTGCAGAGATTATTTCTCCGTCTAATCTTTTTGCAAGTTCAATTCCAAGAGAAGTCTTTCCGTGATGCAGTTGGTCCACAAATTACTATAACTTTATCATTGCTCACTCTTACTTCTCACCTCTCAGTTAGAATTTATTAAAACCAATTTAGCATAAGACAAATTTAAAAACCTTTTCTTTTAAATTTCTTTTCTATATCATCTCTTGTAAGCCTGATAGCAGTTGGTCTTCCGTGTGGACAAGTGAATGGATTTTCTAGTAGTAGCAATTCATCAAATAATGCCTTAATCTCTTGGTCACTCAATTTCATGTTTGCCTTAACTGCTGCTTTGCAAGCAACCGTTGCTAAAAATCTATTCTCTATCTCTTCTGTAGTGGTTTTATTTGTTATATCCATTCCATCAATGATATCTAAAAATAGTTCTCTAGTATTCATTTCGTAACAGATTGAAGGAACACCATTAATTCTTATTGTGTTTTCACCAAACTCTTCAAGCTCGAAACCAGCATTTATGAATAAATCCATGTGTTCTTGAACTGTTCTCATATCTTTTTTAGATAGTTCTATAACATCTGGAAGAAGAAGCATCTGCGACTCTTTTCCACCATCTTTGTAGTAATTTGCCTTTACCTTCTCATATAGCACTCTTTCATGAGCAGCGTGTTGGTCAAATATATATATTTCATCTTCTAATTGAACAAAGATATATGTCAAAAAGCCAACACCAATTATATGATAATCTGGAATATCTGGCTTATTAGGCATTCCAAGTATTTCTTTAAAAATACTTGCTTGTTCTTCTTTTGTGTATGTTTCGTTGCCATCTTTTTCTATTAGCTTTTTAAGTTCTTTATCTACTTTATTTTCAACATTTGGAATATCACTAAGCTTTCCTAAACCTTCTTTTACATCAAATAATTTGCTCTTATCTATGTATTCATCTGTTGGTTCAACTTCTTTTTCAAAGTCTTCTTCTGTTATTCCAAATCTGTCTAACGAAATCTCTTCTTCCTTCTTCTCTCCATCTGCTCCAATATTTATCTTTGACAAGCTGAAAGACTCATCATCTTCTCCTTCTGGTGCAACTTCATTTGCCTCAGAAGAAGAAAAAGTACTCTTTAAGTCATTTAGTTCTTTTTCAAAATTAATTGAAACAACATTTGTCTCTCTTTTTTCATCTTGAATTTTATCAGCAAGACTAACTGGTTCATGACTAACTGGCCTGTATTTAGAGAAGAAGCCATCTGATTTATTTTCTGTTTCGTTGTTGTCTTTAACAGTAATGTCGTTCTTTAGCAAAGCATCTTTTATAGCAACATTAACTCCTGAGAATACTTTACTCTCATCAGAAAATCTTACTTCGATTTTGGAAGGATGAACATTAACATCTACTAGTTCAGGGCTTAATTCTATGTTGATGATGCAAAAGCCATATCTACCCTCATGTAGAAGTGTACCATAAGCCTTATCTACTGCAGATGACAAAATCTTATCTTTAATGTATCTTCCATTAACGTAAAACATTTGATTACTTCTATTCGACCTTGCAATCTCTGGCTTGCCACAAACGCCAGATAATTTGATTCCTTCATAATCAAAATCTACATCCATAAGATTATTATAGACATCTCTTCCAAACACACTGAATATAACTGACTTCATGTCGCCGTTTCCTTGAGTTTGAAGGACTATTTTTTTATTGTTTATAAGTTTAAAAGAAATCTCAGGATGTATTAAAGCGATCCTGGTCACTGTGTCTTCTATGTATCCACCTTCTGTAAAATCTTTTTTAAGGAATTTATATCTTACAGGAGTATTATAGAAAAGTTCATTAACTACTATTGTTGTTCCGACCGAAGCACCACACTCTTCCTGCTCAACAATCTCACCATTTTCAACTTTAACTTTGATACCATATTCACTATCTTTAGTTCTTGTAGTCATAGTGATTTTACTAACTGCAGCAATAGAAGCTAAAGCTTCACCCCTAAATCCCATTGTAGAGATTTTAAGTAAGTCTTCAGCTTTTCTAATTTTGGAAGTAGCATGTCTTTCAAAACTAAGTGCAATATCATCTGGAGCTATTCCCTTACCATTATCTGTAATCTTAATTAAGGAAATTCCGCCTTTCTCAATTTCGACAGTGATAGCTGTTGCACCCGCGTCAATTGAGTTTTCGCACATCTCTTTAACAACATTAGCTGGCCTTTCAATTACTTCTCCGTGCAGCAATCTTGTTGATTGTCTGATCGTCTAGTAAAACAATACTCCCCATAATCTTTTCCCCCAAAAAATTATTTGTACAGCATACTACAATTTATTATAATTTTTCTTTCATTTTCGCCAAAGTATTTAATGCGTCTATTGGCGTTAATTCATTTAAGTTCACTTTCTCAAGTTCTTTTGCGATTTCACCTAATCTATAATTATATAAATCCATCTGTCCCATACTGCTTGCTGAAACCTTTGCAGGTTTATTCTCTGTTTCATATAAAAAGCTTTGTTCTTTTAGGTCCTTCAAAATAGAATTTGCTCTAGTTATAACAGCATTAGGAATTCCTGCAAGTTTAGCTACATGAACTCCATAGCTTTCATCTGCTCCGCCTTCCACGATTTTACGAAGAAAGATAACTTCGTCACCTTTTTCTTTAACAGCAATACGATAGTTTTTAACTCCATCAACCTTGCTCTCAAGTTCCGTAAGTTCGTGATAGTGAGTGGCAAATAAGGTTCTAGCGCCTATCTTTGATTTATTAGCTATAAACTCTACTGTACTTTGTGCAATAGAAAGCCCATCATAAGTAGAAGTTCCACGTCCAATTTCATCTAGAATTAAAAGGCTTCTTTTTGTTGCATAGTTTAAAATATTTGCAACTTCCATCATCTCAACCATGAAAGTAGACTTGCCGGTTGATAAGTCATCTGAAGCACCAACTCTTGTAAATATTCTGTCTACAATACCAATTTTAGCAGAACTTGCTGGTACAAAAGAACCAATTTGAGCCATCAAGCATATTAGCGCAACTTGCCTCATGTATGTACTTTTTCCTGCCATATTAGGTCCAGTAATAACATTCACTCTATTTTGCGACGTGTCTAAAAGAGTGTCGTTAGGTACAAAGTTTTCAAAAGAAAGAAGTTTCTCAACAACAGGATGTCTGCCATCTTTAATTATTATCTCGTCATTATCTGTAACTTCCGGTCTTGTATAGTTGTTTTCTTCAGCAATCTCTGCGAAAGAATTAAGACAATCTAGTTTTGCAATTTGATATGCAATGTTTTGAATTCTCTTAATCTCTCCTGTGATTTTATTCCTGATGTCTACAAATATTTCGTACTCCAAATTTACAGATTTTTCCTGTGCACCTATAATTATGCCTTCCATATTCTTTAACTCTTCAGTTATATATCTTTCAC
>JAEEYG010000071.1 GCA_016291695.1 Clostridia bacterium
CGACCGATTTGGGGAGTTTTGGGGACAGGACTTAAGTCCTGTCCCCAAAACTCCCCAAATCGGTCGTTCACTGTCGTGTCCCCGAAATTCCCCGAAACTCCTCCGAAATCTTCAAAAATATCGTTTATCTAATTTTGTATTTTCCAATAAAAAACCACCAATAATATGGAATATGGTCTCGCTCTTTAAGTTTTTCCAAGATTTCTTCTTTTGTTTTAAAGAAGTTAAACCTTATAATATCAAATTGCTTTTCGTTTAGGAACAAAGATGTTAAAAGCATATGTTGAGGTAAAAAAGTAACACCATTTTTTCTTAAATATTTGCAGGTATATAATTTGCAAGAGATGTTTTGCGTATCACAAGTCGTGCCATTTAAGTGTTTACAAATTCCAGTATCTTTATAAACTTGTATACCTATGATAAATCTAGTGTCAAACGAATGGCAACACCCCATAAGATCATTGGAATTATTAACTCTACACGATATACATTTATTATCCTTGAATTCGCAGAAATTATTTTTTGCAAATATTGCATCCATTTTATTGCATATGGTTTCATATATGAACTTCATTCTTTCATCTTTATTACTTATGAAAGAAGCTTCTATACTGTCTTTGAAGTCTTCTGCATATTTTGAATCATTGTTTACAACAACATAATAATTGCTTTCAGAGTATCTATTTAAAAAATGTTTCTTAAATAGTCTTTTCAAGTGCTTAAAATTATTATCAAGTTCTATAATAATTTGCATAGCATCATTTGATTCTTTTTGTATAGCTTCTCTTGAATCAACAAATGAGATATTATCTTTCATAAATACGCTCCCAAATAATTACAAGTATTTTTTAATAAGGTCATTTCTCGAATCTGGTGACAATAGTATTGGAGGAATGTCAAAAATAGTCTTTGCACCATAGTCCTTGTTTTGGCTTAGTCTATAATTTGCTCTTGCAAATGCAATAAGAACTGATGAAGTAAACTCTGGGTTAGAATCAAGTTTTAGTGAGAACTCCATGACGTGTTTGTTTTCTCCCGTGTTTCCAGAATGAATAACAAACCCACCATGAGGTAATTTGTTATGCTCACTTTTTAAGACTTCTTCAGACACAAAATTTACAGTTGTATCATACTCATCAAAATAATTTGGCATTTCTTTAATCTCTTTTTCTATGCGCGTTTTGTCTTCTTCATTTTCAGCTACTACAAAACATTCTCTTGTATGCTTTTCACGGGTAGAAAGAGTAGGGCATTCACCAAGTCGTACTCTACTAATTGCTTCTGGATTGGGAATAGTATATTGCACAGCATTTTTTACACCCTTAATTCTTCGAATAGCATCAGAGTGACCCTGACTTACTCCTTTACCCCAAAATGTATAGGTGCTTCCACTTGAAAGAATAGAATTTGCATAGAGTCTAAATAAAGAAAATAATCCTGGGTCCCATCCAATCGAAATAATAGAAACTTTATTATTGGCAGTTGCAACTTCATTTACTTTTTCAATGTATTCTGGAATTCTAGCATGTGTGTCAAAGCTATCTACTGTATTGAACATTGAAGCCATAGCAGGCACTTGCTCTGGTAAGTCAGTTGCCGAACCTCCGCACATTATCACAACATCAACTTTGTCTTTCCATTTATCAACTTCAGAAATATTAACAACGGTTGCGTTAGAATTAATAGTTAAGCTGTTGGGATCTCTTTTAGTAAATATCGCAACAAGTTCCATATCAGAAGATTTTGATAGCCCTTTCTCAACGCCCTTTCCCAAATTACCATACCCACAAATTGCAACTCTTATTTTTTCCATGGAATCACTCCTTTTCATTTTGCAAAACTGCAAAAACTTAACTAAATAGATTTTACAATAATCATTTTCAAAATAAAATGTTTTTTCTAATAATGGGATAAGAGTGTCAGAATATTGCCTAAAATAGGATAATGGGGTAGAATCAAAACGAATTATTATGGAGGAGAGAGCAAAATGAGATTAGACAAATTTCTAAAAGTTAGTAGAGTAATAAAACGTCGTCCAGTTGCCAATGAGGCTTGTGATGGTGGACGTGTATCAATTAATGGAAAGGTTGCAAAAGCTAGCACAGAGGTAAAATTAGGAGATATTATAGAGATTAAATATGGAGATAAAATAGTAAAGTTTAGAGTTAAAGAGATTAACGATGTGGCGACTAAAGCTGGTGCAGAGGGAATGATAGAAGTGATTTAGCTATATATTACAGAATTTTTACAAAAATGTTACAGAAAGTGTTGACAATTGACATAATCCATTATATAATCGTCCCTGACAAGTTAACCAATCGACCATTGAAGGAGGCAACGCCTATGATGAACATCAAGAAGTTCGTCGCTCTCATCCTCGCAGTTCTCATGACTATGACCTTCACTGCCATCGGCTTTGCCGAGGGCGACATCTACACCCTCGCTCCGCAGGGAGCTCCGGATCGGTTCTGGGGTTTCATGAGCGATCAGGAAATCGCCGAGTATGAAGCCCAGGGCTATCAGCGCTACATCGGCGTGCTCTTCACTCCGGTGGACTACGATCAGATTCGGATCGAGGATGTCCAGGATCTCTACAATGAGGGGGTGCGCCTTGAGGTGCACTATTCCTGGATCCACGATCGTCTCCCGGGCTTTGACGGAGAGTTCTCGGTTTCCGTGGGTGTCTGGATCCTCACCGCTGAGGAAGCAATCGAGTTCATTCGGACCTATCAGGTCCCGGAGCTCGATATCCTCGAAAATGAGCCGTCTGGCTTCGTGTTCGAGTCCGGATGGTATCTCGACGGACAGCGGGCCTTCGACCCGTCTGGTGACGAGAGCCGTGCGGTACTCGACCTGTTCACCTTCGTTCGCGAAGAGTGGGCGGAGTTTGATCGCGGTTTCGGTGAGGTCATTTACCTCAAGACCGGTGTTGTCGAGCAGTACACCTTTGACGAAGCGGTTCGTCAGGGTGGTTTCGACAACGAGGTTGTCTGGAACTAATTGACCGACCGGAAGTCCCGGGCACATTCACTTGTGCCTGGGGCTTCTTTTTTTTGCCATTTTTTACCATATTTATTGAAAAAAGGGCAAATTTCTATTATTATGTCATTATGATTTAGAAAACAGCCTCTCACAGCATTATAGGAGGTGCACCATGAGGACAATAGTACTTAACAATAGAATCATAGAATATGACGTTAAATATAACGCTAAAAAGAATGTTAATATACGAATTAGACCCGACCTTAGGCTTAATGTGTCTGCTCCAAGATGGGTTCTTAAAAGCCAGCTAGAGAAGATTCTAAACGAGAAATCAAGCTGGATTATTCATAACCTTGAAAAGCAAAAACAAGAAGAAAAGGCAGAGAAATATAACGTCTTTGAGAATGGACATGCAATCTGGCTTTTTGGAATGAAATATAGGCTATATTTTAGAACAGATACTAGAAACTATGTCTATATTATGAATGACCAAATATTCGTTTGTAGTAAGCGTGAGAACGACTTAGAGTATGCGCAGGGTATTTTCAAAAATTGGCTTAAAGATTATGCATATTCATATTATTTTGAAGTATTGAATAAATATAAAGATAAATTAAGAACAAAATACAAGATTCCGGACTTTTCTTTGCAAGTTCGAGAAATGAAGACTAGGTGGGGAACATGTATACCATCTAAAAAGAAAATAACGCTTAATTTGTCGTTAATGTATACCCCTCAAAAGTATCTAGAGTATGTGGCTTTGCACGAGCTAATTCATTTTCTTGAGATTTACCACAATGAGCATTTCTATAGCATATTTGAGGAATTTATGCCAGACTATAAAGAAAGGCAAGTTACACTAAATAGAGAGTATTCAAGGATTAACAGGTAAAAAATTAAAGTCCAAGTTGAAATAATTCAGCTTGGGCTTTTTAATTATCAAGTTAAATAACTATCGTTTTGTAATCGGTATATATTACTTTTCCAGGCTTTGCACCAGAAGGTTTGTGAACGTTTTTGACTAGTGTATAGTCAACACTTACTTTAGAAGAGCCTTTTGCCTCACTGTGCTTTACGGCAATAGAAGCAGCATATTCAAGCAACTCATTAGAAGGAGAATCAGATAGAACTATTACATGGCTCCCGTGATAATCTTTTACATGAAGCCAAGTGTAGTTTTTAGGTGAATCTTTTAAAGTTAGCTTGTCATTTTGAGTGTTGTTTCTTCCGGCAAGTATTGTAACTCCACCAAATGTGTAGTTATAAGGAGGAAGCTTTTCTTCATCCTTATATTTTTTCTTTGAAGTAGCGTGATTAATATATCCACTTTTTTCAAGCTCTTGCCTAATTTCAGCAAGTTCGGTGATGCTATTTGATTCATTAATGTTAAATAAAACACTATCCAAGTAGTCTATATTTGCTTCATAGTCGGCTTTTTGCTCTTCAGAGTGAGATATAGCCGTCTTAAGCTTTGCATATTTTTTAAAATAGAATTGGGTATTATATGATGGGCTCTTTTGGGTGTTAAGAGGAATCGTGACTGGAGAATTATTATCATAATAATTTTCAACAGTAATTTCCGAAAGTCCTTGGGAAACTTTATATAAGTTGGCTGTTAAAAGCTCACCATAAAGCTTATATTTTTCCATGCTCTGAGCATCGCTTAGGACTTCATTAACTCTTTTTAAGTTTTTCTCATACTTTTTCTTAAATCCTTCAACGTCTTTTATTAGGTTAAACTTAGATGTATTAAGACTTTGAGCCTGTTCCTTGCTACCATAATATTTATCAAGGAATTCTGATGATTCTGTGCTATTTATTGTGGTAGAAAAATCGTTCATGTTTACATGATAGTCATCACCAAAGCGCATTAAGTGAACCATGTGTCTAGAGCTGTCTAGAAGTATAAGGTTAATCATGTTAAACATATCGGCTGTATTTTGCTTGTTAAATGTGTCTTTTATATCTGAAGCATACAAAAGATTTGATACAAAAGTTTTACTAAATCCGACAAACTGATTTGCGATAAACTTTGCTATATTCTCTTTTGAAAAATATGGATCCATGCAAGCAACCTGAAGATTTGCAATGAAGGAATCAAAATCCATTCCAATGAATTCTTGCTTATTTAATGTGGTAGGCAAGATGTATTCACGAGCCGGTAGAACTTCTCTTATAGATGACATTGAGGCGTCAACGTGTTTAATACTATCTAGGATTTTGTTATTGCCATTTACTAAAATAATGTTGCTGTATTTTCCCATGAGTTCGATATATAAATTAAATTTGACGAGATCGCCAAGTTCGTTAATGTTTTCAAAAGATAAAATAACTACTCTATCAAGCCCCAATTGTTTGATTTCTGTAAGCTTTGCACCTTGAAGATATTTTCTTAAAACCATACAGAATTGAGGAGCTTTAATAGGGTTTTCCTTTTGAATATTCGTAAGATGAAACCTAGCATTTGAAGCATCAGAAGAAATAAGGAGCTTTCTTGTGCCATTTTTGGTATGGAATGAAAGCACTATTTCATTGCTATTTGGCATTTGTATTTTGTCTATTTTAAAGGAAACTAAGAGCGGTGTAATTTCTGATACTACAACATTTGTGATTATTCCATCAAAAGCCATTTTGGCACCTCCTTTTCTGTGATTGCTACGGCAATTATAGCAAAAAAGTGGCACATACTTCAATATTTTGCTAGAATGTATTATAATAAATTGAAGTTTTAAGATTTGAGGTTAAAAAATGACAAAGAAAACAAAGATAATAGCGGTGGTTGTAGGAATTCTAATAGTTGCAGCTATTTTGTATATATGCTTTTTTAGAGCAAGAACGTATGAATTAGGGGATTTTGGAGTTTCTATAAGTGTTCCAGCTTCATTTAAAGAAATGGAAACTAAGGGGGACACCAACCTTTTGCACTTAAAGGACGAAGGGAAAGATATTATATTAAATGTAGTCGCCTTGCCTAGAAATTTTTGGAGCTCGGACAATATGAGTTCTGTTATGGACGAATACATAACGCTAATATCGGCTTCCAAGTACGATAAGAACATTCTTGATGTTCAAGCCGATAATTTGGTAATTAACGCGACTGAGATAGGTAGGGTAGGAATGACTACTGAAGGAAGAAATAATTCTGCAAGGACAATAACGTTTTTAACACACCAAAATCAAGGAAATTTGGCTATTGAAGTTTATGGAAATGTGGAAAGTGTTAAAGCAAACACAGATATGATAAATAACATAGGAAAGAGCATAAAGATAGGCGTAAATAAGCACGATTATAGCAATTTTACTGTTGTTTCGAGGAATTTGGGCGTTTCTGGAGATTCCGGAGACTCAGGAGATTAATTTGTCAAAAATGTTGACATTGTTGACTGTTTCCAGTATACTACTATTTGTCGCAAGTGAGGACGGAGATTTAGCTCAGTTGGTTAGAGCAACCGGCTCATAACCGGTCGGTCCGGGGTTCGAGTCCCTGAATCTCCACCACTAAGACAAGAAATTTTAATATATGGGTAGGTGGCCGAGTGGCTAAAGGCGGCAGACTGTAAATCTGTTCTCTATGAGTACGGTGGTTCGAATCCACCCCTGCCCACCAATAAAAATAGCATACCATCAATGATGGTATGCTATTTTTATTGTGAGGGAATTGTGATTCGAGTCACTCGCGAAGCGATAGGTGGTACGCATTGCGAAGCAATCTGCGGAACGAAGTGGAGCATATCCACCCCTTATCTACTATTCTGTTTAAATAAAGAATAATGCGAACTCTTAAAATCTCAAGATCTATGATACAATGATAATAGTATTATTTTTAATTGCATATAACTAGTAAGAATGGAGAAAAAATGGTTATAACTGAAAGAATGATTATATATCCAATTTCTACAGAAAAACTTAAAGAAATTGTTGAACAAGAAAAAGACGAAGATTTAAAGAAAGCTTATCAAGAGATGTTAGATGGCTGCTTGAACTATCCAGAAAAATTTATATGGTATACTTTATGGTTCATGGAATTGAAAGAATCTAAGGGTGAAATTGTTGGCAATCTATCATTTAAGGGAATCGATGATAATGGAATTGTCGAGATAGGTTACGGAATTAGTAGTGGATATGAGAACAAAGGATATATGACCGAAGCAGTTACAGCAATGGCGAAATGGGCATCGCTACAACCAAATGTGAAACAAGTTGAAGCGGAAGCAGAAGAAGGAAATATTGCTTCTATCCGAGTTTTAGAAAAGAGTAATTTTGTTTCAAATGGTAAAATCGGAGAAGAAGGAATTAGATTTGTTTGGAAAGGGTAAAGCAATTTTTTATTAGTTGGAGTTGTAATGAAAAATTTAGCGAATATAGTTCTAGCAGGTTTTAAAGCATTTGTTGGTTTTTTAGCTAATTCGATTGCAATTATATCAGATGCTGTTAATAATTTAAGTGATGCATTATCTAGTATCATAAAGGGGCAGCCTTTCTCACCCGATATAGCAATCGAACATTAAAGGCTGACCTTTTTTGCCGAAGACATGCGTTGACTTTTATGTAAACACGTGATAAAATGTTTTCCTAGCGAACTAGTCATGAGTATCCTTTACAATTAAAAGGGAGGTAGGTTTCAATGCTGAGCATCATTTTGACTTGTGTTTTCTGGTTCTTAGTTGGACTTTTCATTGGTGCTATTTTGAATGATTTAATAAAGGAGAAAAGAACTAGTCAAAAGAGCGATAAGAACGTACATCTTCTTCTTTCAATTGTTTCCGCATTGATATCATTAACAGTAATTGCCGGTATAATCTTTTTAGATGAGAAAAGCTATTTGTCTAATCCAGCTTCGTTAATAATCTGGATTTGGTCTTCAATAGTGCAGACAGTTATTTATACTTCACTTATTTTGAAAGAAAAAAGTGGAGTGAGAGTGACACATTGAGTATAACGGGATAG
>JAEEYG010000072.1 GCA_016291695.1 Clostridia bacterium
TAACCTCTTATTCTTCTACTAATTCTTTTTTAGGTTTTTCTTTTTTGATTCTAGCAACTAAAATTTCTTCAATTACAAATGACAATACAACTCCTGCAATTAGAGGTTTATTATCAGCTAAATATTCAAGTGAGAAATCACCAAAGATTGTAAATAGTACTCCAGCTATTAAGATTACAAATGGTACAATAGCTGCTACTTTTTCCATAAATCCAGAAACTGGTACTCTGTATGGTCTCTTGATATCTTTGTCTTGTTTTCTTAATTTTAAGAATGCTAAGAACATTGGAATGTATCCAACTAATAGTGTAATCCAACTTAAGCAGAAGAATAGACTAAATCCTGCTCCAATATCTTCTGAAATTAAATTAGCAACAATTCCAAATATAACAATTACTGAGGCAACGATACCATTGATGTATGCTGCTACATGAGGAACTCCTTCTTCATTTGTTTTTGCAAATAATTTTGGCATAGAACCATCTTCAGCTGCATATTTAGCAACTTCATTTACTCCAAATGACCATGAAGCAATATTAGCAACAAATGTATAAATAAACATACATCCAGCTACAATGATTAAACCATTAATTAATCCAGCACTAATTCCAGCTGCACTAAATAAATTATTTAAAACTTCTACAACATTTTCAGGATCCATGTTAGCAACTACATCTGGAGATAATGCAATATTAAATCCTGTTGCTGGTAAGATATAGAAGATTGCCATTAATAGGCCACCAAAGATTAATGCTTTTGGAATATCTTTCTTTGGATTATCCATATCTTCTGCCCATGTTCCAACTACTTCGAATCCCATGAAGTTAAATAATATAATTGATAAGAATGGTAAACCAGTATCAATATTTAATGATAAATCTGGTAATAAATCTTTAAAACTTTTAATTGGATTAGCACTTTGTCCAGTTTTAATTACTGTATAGATTCCTAATAATCCAATTCCTAATAATAATACTACTTTGAAGATAGTACCTAAATTTACGATATATTTACTTTCTCCAATACGTTGTGTACTTAATATGGTAACTATCCATACATAAGCAAGTTGTAATACTAGTAGCATAAATACATTTAATTCAATATTAAGCATTCCAGCAACAATATCTGTTACTGCAACAGCAAGAGATGATATCCAAAGTGGGAAGTTAACCCAGTAATTCCAAGCTACACGTCCAGCCCATTTTGGACCAAAGGCTCTCTTAACCCAGTCATACATACCACCTTCACTAGGATAAGTAGTTCCAAGTTCAGCAGTAATCATTCCGTATGGTAGACAGAAGCATATTAGCAAGAATATCCACCAAAAGTATTGTGTATTACCAATAGCAGCTGTAGGCATAACTGATTCACAAACAAGAGTTAAACATACAGTTCCTAATATGGCATCCACTAATCTAAATTTTTTCTTTCTTTTTTCCATATTATTTCACCTTATTTCATTCCTAAATTCTTTTTACAAATCTCGGTTGTTAAATCTTTTACTCCCATAAAATATACTAATAATCCACGCATTGCAGTTAATCTGTTTTCAGCTTCATCAAAACAAATTGATACAACTGGATCATCCATAACTTCATCAGTTACTTCTTCTCCACGAGTAGCTGGTAAGCAGTGCATGAATTTGGCATCTGGAGCACATTTTCTCATCATATCCATACTAACTTGATATTTTGGATAGAAAATTGCCATTCTTTCTTCTTTTGGCATTTCTGATTCATATAATCCATACCAAACATCTGTGTAAATAAAGTCTGCATCTTTTAATGCTTCTTCTTCATTATCCGTTATTAAATAACTTCCTCCACTGACACGACAGTTTTCTTCTAGAATATCAACATATTCTCCTCTTAATTGGAAATCTTTTGGACCAAAATGTACGAAATGTCCTCCCATTTTGGTAATCATCATTCCTAGAGATGCACATACTTGTGTACAATCTCCTACGAAGACAACCTTTAAATCTTCTATTCTTTTACCAGCAGGTTTGTGTTCAAATATTGTGATAATATCACCCATTTCTTGAGTAGGATGATTCCAATCACTCATTCCATTTAATACTGGTATAGTAGAATATTGGGCTAATTCTTGAACGGTTTTGTGTTCAATAACACGAGCCATTAAGATATCAACCAATCTTGAAAGTACGATAGATGTATCTTTCATACTCTCATGTTTGCCCAATTGAATTTGACCTGGTGCTAAATATTGGGCATGCCCACCTAACTGTGTCATAGCTGTTTCAAAAGAAACTCTAGTTCTAGTAGATGGTTGCTCAAAAATCATACCTAATGTCTTATGATATAAAACATTTAAAGAATAACCAGCTTTGATATTTTTCTTAATTAATAAACTTAATCTAATAATATCTAATAGTTCTTCTTTGGTAAAATCTTGAGTCGAAATGTAATCTTTTTTCATTACCTTTTTCACTCCTCCTATCTTA
>JAEEYG010000073.1 GCA_016291695.1 Clostridia bacterium
CAAAAACAAATCTTGTAGTATCAAATCCAGAACAAATTAGCGCTTGTACAAACGCGCAAGAACCTGGAATTGGAATTACTCTAATGTTATTCTCTATACATGCACGAACCAAGTCTTCACCAGGATCTGATATTCCTGGAGTGCCTGCATCTGATACAACAGCAAGATTCTTACCAGAATTCAACAAATCTATAACATAATCTATTTTAACGTCTTCATTGTGCCTGTAAAAACTGATTAGTTTTTTAGATATTTCAAAATGATTTAACAGTTTTAAAGTTTTTCTTGTATCTTCAGCAAGTATTAAATCAACTTCCTTTAGAGTATTAAGTGCTCTAAAAGTTATATCCTCCAAGTTCCCAATTGGCGTCGCAACTAAGTATAATACACCTTTATCCATAATTTCTCCTTACATTCTTACATATTTAAAACGTCCATCAAGGTCCATTTTATAGGACCTCAATGGGCGCTTTAAAATCTCAAAAATTATTTAAGCATGTGGTGCTCCTACCGGACAAACTCCAGCACATGTTCCACAGTCGATGCATTGAGAAGCGTCAATTTCGTATTTGCTACTTCCTTCTTTGATACAACTCATTGGGCAGTTTTGAGCACATGCTCCACATTTTACACACTCGTCTCCAATTGAATAAGCCATTTTATCACCTCCTAATATGATACTATATATCTTCTCCTCTTTTAAATCCTTCTTCTAATTGTTTAAGTTCTTTTTCATCTACTTCGTCAGAAGACTTTTTGCGGTCTTGCTTTCTGGCGTTTTTAATAATTGTTACTTCACTTAATGGAACTTGAATTCTAGTAATATCGCCATCTTTATCAATCTTAACAGTAAGAATTTCTTTAAGGATTTGGACGTCATCAACAACGCCTTCGCCTTCTTTGGTCTTAACGATTGAGCCAACGTTTGGAAGCCTAGACAGCTTCTCGTCATATACTTCTTGCTCATGCTTTAAGCAACACATAAGTCTTCCGCATGAACCAGAAATCTTTGTTGGGTTAAGTGATAGTCCTTGCTCTTTTGCCATTTTGATTGAAACGGGATTGAAGTCTGATAAATGATTGCAGCAACATAGTTCTCTTCCGCAAATTCCAAATCCGCCAAGCATTTTGACTTCATCTCTAACGCCTATTTGCCTAAGTTCAATTCTTGTTTTATACACTGATGCTAAATCTTTAACTAATTCTCTAAAGTCTATTCTTGAATCAGCTGTGAAATAAAATAGAAGCTTCGAAGAGTCAAAAGTATATTCAACATCAATTAATTTCATCTCTAAGTTGTGCTTGGCTATTTTTTCTTCGCAAACTTTAAACGCTTCTTTAGCTTTTTTATCGTTTTCTTCAAAAGTCTTTTGGTCCTTAGCATTTGCAACTCGGATTGCTTTTTTAAGAGCACTAGTAATTTTTTCTTGATCCATCATTCTGTTTGCTACGACAACTTCGCCAAGCTCAAGCCCTCTAGCAGTCTCGACTATAGCACTTTGTCCTTTTTCAAATTTCATTCCATTAGGATCAAAAAAGTATATTTTTCCCAACTTTTTGAATCTAACACCTATTATTTCTTGCACCTATTTATCACCTCTTGTTAAGTTGCCATAGTCTAATCATCATATAATCTAATGAAGTATCAAAATTGGCATACCTGGCTAAATTTCTCTTTGTTTCTTCTATTATTTCTATTTGATTTGCAATTAAAATCGGGTTGTCTTTTATGTTTGCTCTAAGTTTGGATTCAAGCAAGTCAAAAGCATCATCTATTGTATCTTTAATATCCTTTTGTGCCTTTATTGCAGAAAGCATTTCATTCATTTTGATTAAATCGTTTTCTTTAATCGCTTTTTCAAATTCCTCTAGCAATTCTCCTCGAGAGTCGTCCAATAGTTCAGACATTCTTCCAGCACTTCCAGCAGAAAAATCATATAATTCTTTTGTAATTTTTTCTCCAGGAAAAATCTCTGTCATTTCCTCATAAGAAAGAGGTTTAAAATTTATGATTGTACATCTTGAAGTAATTGTATTTAAAATTCGATTTAAGTTTTGAACTGTTAGAATAATAGTCACATACTGTGGTGGCTCCTCAAGCACCTTCAAAAGAGCATTTTGAGCCATCGTATTCATAAGGTCTGCATCTTTAATGATGAACACTTTTTTGTTTGACAATGTAGGTTTTAACTGTGCCTCTGAAATAAG
>JAEEYG010000074.1 GCA_016291695.1 Clostridia bacterium
AGACGTTATTATTGTTTGTGGGTTTGTTACTAATATGTGGAAAACTCTTAAGGAAAGTAAATGCAGAGTGTATTTCTTAATACTATTTATTTTTCTTGGAACGTTTTCTGGAATTTTAACAATAGCTAGAGAGATTAAGAGTGGCAATGAGTTTTTAACATTTAATAATGGCATGATTGAAGTTGCTGACTTTATTAAAGAGAATACTCCAAAGGATGCAGTCTTTCTTACTGGAACGGGACACATTAATCCGGTGGCGAGTCTTGCCGGAAGAAACATATATTTAGGAGCATCTGTGTACGTCTATTTCCATGGCTATGAAGAAGAATATTATGACAGACTAGACAAAACAAAGGAAGCGTACCATGCAACTTACGACGAACTAATAGAATTTTGCGAAGATAATGGCATTAGTTATATTTACATTGGTAAAGATGAGAAAAATGATTTTGAAATAAATTATGAAACAATGGATAAACTGTCAAAAGAATATGATGATGGAATAAATCAAGTGTATAAAGTAATATAAAAAACAAGGGATGGCATGATTGCCATCCCTTGTGTGTTCATTCGGCTTCTGCGCTCTCTACCTGAGAGATGTAGCGCGAACGAATGAACCCATACTTCCCTTCGCTGTAGCAGACGCGAGACCAGCCATTGTCAAAGGTCTCAACGACCACCACATATGCGTGGTTGGGAAGTTTGATCAGGACACGAGAATACGACGTATTCTCGGACCTTTTTGTCCATACACGAACAGTCTGGGCACGCTCCAGCGAGACCTGGAACAGAAGGCCTTCGTCAGGCAGAAGTTCCTTGGCCTCATCAAGAGTCCGCGCAATGGGTGTAGTCGTACGTGCAGACTGCTGCCTGTTATTCGAGGTGGAAGAGTTGCCGGTATTGCCAGTGGTATTGGCGGAGCTGTTAACGGGTTCGAGGTACCCTCGGTACAGGTAGCCGGTCTGCCCGTTGTAGTTGATGGTCACCCAGTACCTATTGTAAATGGTACCTTCGATGACTGCACCACGACGGACGCTTCCGATGATGTTGCCACCCTGCGGGGCATCGCGCACGTTCAGAGGGGTCTCCTGAGTGACAACCCGGAACTTTTCAGCACTGCCCAAGGTACACAGGGCACACAGTGAAACAACGAGAATGAGGACAACCAGAATCCGCTTGTTTGCCATGATCTTTTCCTCCTGTCGTATGGTCGAAATAGAAGTATTGTTGCAAAGATTATTTTATCAGGTAAACATAAAATTGTCAACATAATTCTGCTTAGAATAAGAGAAAGTGAAAATTTTAGTATGATGCTGTTATAAGCGAAATTAGGTCATCTTTTGAAATAAGCCCTGTTGAGCGAGAGAATTCTTGACCATCTTTATAAACTATTAGTGTTGGCAAGTACATTATTCTGTTTTGAGTAGCTAAATTTTCTTCTAAATCTGTATTTACTCTACAAAAAGTCACATCTTTGTACTCTTGAGAGACTTCGTCTATTATTGGTGCAAGAAGTTTGCATGGTTCACACCAATCTGCATAGAAATCGACAAGGACAAGATTATCGTTTTCTGATACTAAACTTGTGAAAGAATCCTTGTCAATTTCAATGACATTGGACTTTGTTTCATTTTCAGTTGGTGTAGTATTACTTGTATTTTTTTGTGAATTAATACTGTTTATTATATTGCTTGTCACAAGGTCTTTAAGAAATATAATACCGCCAATAAGTATAATGGTTATTATGATTATAGAAATCTTTCTCATGCTTCCTCCTTAATTATAAAAAAACATATATATTCCGCATATAATAAGCAGAACGCCAGATATTATTTTTATATATTTATAATTCTTTTTAATAAAAGAAAAAGTACTTTTTAAATTATCAATTAAAACAGCAGAAATGATAAAAGGAATTCCAAGACCAATTGAGTATAAAAGCATTAATAATATGCCCTGAAAAAGATCTTGCTTTCCGCGCTATAAGCATGAGAGCGGAGCCTAAAAAGTAGCCTACACACGGAGCGTGTGAGAATGAAAATAACATTCCAAAAACTAATGAACGAATTATATTTAGGTTATTTAATTCTAGTTTTACATTTAATGCCGAGTTCAAAAAATTTAGTTTCAATATTCCCATATATGCAAGACCAAGGATAATAGATAGTGCCCCAAGAACATATTTTATATATTTTATTTTGTCAGAAACATATATTCCCAAGTATGAAGTTATGATTGCAAGTGCGATAAAAACTAAAGTAAAACCTAAAACAAAAAACAAAGAATTTATTAAGGCTTTTTTTGTACTTTTATTTCCTGTACCTGAGAAGTAAGTAATATACATAGGCACTAAAGGAAGTATACAAGGAGATATAAAGCTAGCAATTCCTTCTAAAAACGTTAAAAGATAGGTCATAATTCCTCCAATAAGAGTATTTTTCTTCATTTTACCATATAAAAATAAGAATTCAAAGTTGAAAAATTATGTAAATCGTGATAATATAGGCGTCTAGAAGGAGCGGTATGAATGTTCAAGAATTATTGGTGGCTAAATGTTAATCCCAGAGTTTTTAGGTTTAAAGATTTTGACAATGGAGATTTGTTTTCTTATTCTTCAGTAAATGAAGATGGTTCGGATAGAAAAGTTCATATAAATTTTTTAGATGCAAAAAAAGGCGAGACAGTATTTGTTTATGAAAGCTATCCTGTAGGGAGAATAATAGGTATCTGCACAGTAGAAAAAGAGTGGGAAAATGATACAATTTGTTTCAAAAAAGAAGAAACCTTAACTGAATATGTACTTAGGACAGAGATAGAGCAAAACCGAGAGATAGTTAATATTGAGCCATTTAGATATCAAGAAGGAATCTTTTTCAAACTAAATGAAGAAGAGTTTAACGCGGTATACAATATAGTTAGAGAGATGAATCCAAAGACGACATATATGAAGTACCCTAACTATAATAAGAGTGACTTTTTAAATGACTGTTTTTTTGATGACAAAGAATATGAAGAACTAAAAGAAACAATCCTTATTAGAAAGAACGTGATATTGCAAGGACCTCCGGGAACAGGAAAAACGTTTGTTGCAAAAAGAATGGCGTTTTCTATTCTTGGGAAAAAAGATACTGGAAAGATATTAAATGTACAATTTCATCCGAAGTATTCGGTAGATGAGTTTATAGAGGGCTTCAGACCGGATGACATTGGTATATACAAATATAGAGAGGGTTGCTTTAAACACTTTTGCAATAAGGCAAGAAATGACAAAGAAAACAAGTACTTTTTGTTAATTGACGAAATAAATAGGGGCGACGTTATTAAGATTTTTGGAGATACTTTTATGCTTTTGGAAGTCGACAAGAGAGGAAAAGAAAACTACGTTGAACTACCAGCATCAAAAGAAAGATTTTATATTCCGTCAAATCTGTATATCATCGGAACTATGAACATAGCAGATGAAGAAGACTCAATGTCGGATTATGCAGTTAGAAGAAGATTTTCATACTACACGATTAATCCAATATTTGATAATAAAGACTTCATTAATTTCTGTAAAAAGAGCCCACTAAAGGCAAAAATTGTAGAGGCTGTCAAGGAAATTAATCAAATGGTATCTGCAAATAATCAAATTGGACATTGCTATTTTTGCGATGATAAAAGCGACAAAGAGCTAATTAGGACAGTTAAATATGAGCTTATTCCACTGGTTGAAGAGTACTTAAAGAACCAACCAACGATTAGAGAATTAGCTGTGGCTAAGCTTAAATCGTCAATTATATAGCATGTAAAAAAATATTTTATCTTTTTATTAAAATGTGATATTCTACTAGTAGAAGTAATGCATACAGATGTAGTTGACATAAATTAAATTTGGTGTTAGAATACTACTGCACAAAAATGCAAATGAAAGGAGTACTTTTATTATGGAGTACCGCAGAATCGAACCCCACTGGGAGGATGCTGAAAAGACGGGAGATATTTCTAGGGCACTGGATCTGCTGGAAGCAGAGATTGCGACGAACTTGTGCATGGTGCATAACGCTTTTTCGGATACCAAAATTCAAGTAAGGGACGTATTCGTATATTATGCCTACAATGAAGTAAATGAAGAGCATAAGGACGCTTTTGAACCATTCATTGACTTGGACTTTGAGCTTAGGTCCGCTTGCCAGGGAAGAGCAAAAGACTCTGGTATGACGCCAGAGGAGGTTTTTAAAAACTTCAAGGTAATCCTGACTAGGTTGCAAGAAGAAATGATGAAAATATAGATAAAAAAGAGGGTAGATACCCTCTTTTTTATGTTATAATTAAAGGTAGAATGATATAGTATAAACTCAATGGGGGTGTAGTTATGGAAGTAATACTTTCTCCAAAAGAAGAAGCTATTTTGGCACAAATTGCAAGAAGAAGAGCTCCATTTAGAATGATTGAGGGTAAGCGTCTGGCAAATCCAAAAAATCCATATGTATCTGATAGAGATTTGTCTCAAATTGCTAAGATACTTGAATTATATATAAAAAATCTTGGCGGAAATATTTATGCTCCAAATGGAAAAGTGCTGCCAAACAAAGAATTATTAGATCTAGCACTAAGAGAAATAGAAGAAGTTTATCGTCACGAAGCAATAATCGCTGGACAGGAAGTTACTCAACCAGATGGTGATAATAGAATAAGTGGATATGAGGCAGTGCGTCTAACAGCCTTAGTTGTAGATACTAGTAATTGTCTAGCGCATTACTTTAGAGATAAAATAGGCGACAAAGATTTGGGAAATGATTTTTTTGCTCTTAAAAGTTCAATAATGCATTACTATATCAATAAGTGCATGCATAATGGCCTTATTTGCAATATAACGTTTGATGTAGAAGAAGATGCATACTTGCTTTCTTCATTTATTCCTGACATTGGAGAAGTAGGTTGGCATTTTGTAAAAGATGAACAAAAAGGCTTTGACAGAACGTGGGATGACGCATTTGTCCTATCACATAGAGGAATGACTAATAGTGGTCTTCATGATTTGAGGGATAAGTGGTCTGGGTTTGGAACTGGAAAGAGTCCTGAAATACATGATGGTGCTAAACTTTTACGTGATTTTTCAAAAAAAACAATGTTTCCATCTTATACAAAAGAGGCTATAGCGTGGCAAGACTTTAGAGGAGTGTTAGGCAAAGAGGTGGCTGAAAACCTTGCTGGCGATTCAAGAGGCGGAAATCCTGAAATATAATGTCCATTTTGGGGACACGACAGTCAGCTCCCAAAATCGACACTTTTGGGGACACGACAGTCAGCTCCCCAAATCGACATCTCCGGGGACAGGACATGTTCGCATTAAATTGTGATATTTGGATATATGTTGGAAAACTAAATAAAAATATAAAAAGACACCCTCTCTGGTTATGATTTCCAGAGGGGGTGTTTATAGTAGAAGCTTAAATTTACTTAGGTCAGCATCGGTAGTTGATTCTTCCGAAATATTGGCAATAATCTCCAGGATTTTATGGTAAGAACCAATACCATGCTTAGCATCAAAACCATTGACCAAAATAGAAGGACAATGATTGACTACACAATACCAAAACAGATTAGAAGGCGTTATAATGTTACCTTCCAAACTATATTGGTCGAACTTATCAAGATCGCTAAGACTTGCTCCGAACGAGTTTACGAATGCCTCGGAAAAAAGGAAATGGTACCTAGTCCGTTCTAATTCACTGGTTATCAAAGAATTACTTGGCTCAAATCCGATTTTTTCAATGATGTTTTGCGCGCACATATTAGCACATTGTTCTTGAAATTCAATTCCCCAAATTGTGGTCTCACTAGGCATTGTGCGCATGATATTTGTTACAGGGATTGAACCATCAATTGTTTTGCCGGCGAATCCAATTGAATCCAGAATCCGAGAAAAAAGAAGATGCGCTAATTGCCGTGCGATAGTATAAGCCACATAGTCAGGACCGTCAGCTTCGTTAATGCGAAGCTTAATGAAAAACTTGTTTCCAACACACTTGTAAGTGCCTGTGGACAAGCCTTTGCTGGCAGATTCGATTTTGATACTGAGTGCGCCTACTTTGGCATCAAAAGGTAAGTAGGATATTAGTCTGCTCCGGAATGTTTCGACAATGTCAGGAATCATTGCAGACGACATGGGAGAAGCCTTGTTGCTAGCTGTAATATCCATGATCACGCACCCTTTCATATTAAAATTTATTAACCGATTTGATAGTATCATAGGTGAAAAATAGTGTCAATATATTGGGTATAGGCGATAAAGACTTTGCTGTCGTGTCCCCAGAAGTGTCGATTTTGGGAGCTGGATGTCGTGTCCCCAGAAAGTTCAAAAAGAAGGTTGACAAAAAACGAAAAACATGTTAACATAAAAGCCGTCTGCTAGGTTGCGGATGCTTTTGCCACTTTTGGCATTAGCGACCCCTGTAACACACCGAGGAGGTGCGTCATGGAACAGAGGGAGAAGGACGCCTTCACCACCTGGGCGCGGATTGAGTGCGCGAAGCGCATCGATCGTGACCCGATGTCCTACCTTGAGCTGACCAATAAGGTCGTTCAGGAAAGGGTCATCGAGGTTGCCTGGTCCATCCATGTGGAGGATGGCAAGGATGAGCGTGAGAGCCTCAACGAGGCGTTGAGGATTCGCGGACTCGGATGAGACCACTGGCCCCCCGTAAAACGGGGGCTTTTTCTTTTTGCAAAATAACTATCTTAAATTGCAGGCAAATTTTCTACACTGCTGATTCAGAATTCATATATCTAAAATGCTAGTTGACATTTATGCACAAAAGCAATATAATCCTTTTGTTGTCGAATATAGATAACCGATTAAGAATCAGAAGTTGCTTATTTTTATACGTGCACCACTAGCTCAGTTGGTAGAGCAACTGACTCTTAATCAGTGGGTCCGGGGTTCGAGTCCCCGGTGGTGCACCAAAACCTTGAGGTTGATTCCTCAAGGCTTTTTTTATATGAAAATGGCGAAAGGATGTTATCCTTTCACCATTAATATTCTTATTCTTTGATATTAGACATCAAGGTCGCCAACCCATCTTAGGTCTACCCTATAAGAGTCTTGGAATACGAAAACAGATGTAACTTTTTCATACTTTGTTGTATTTTCAAGAGAAACTTTTACCTCATAGGTTGCAACGCATCCTCTACAAACGCCATTTGCATCATAGCCATATTTTATATATTTTACACTTGAAGGATCACAATACATTCTTAATGAAATTGAACCATTTTGATCTCTGTATGCAATCATTTTATTAAGAGAAGCTTGAAGCTCAGAAGTTAAAGGTGAATCCGAATGTACACATTTTTTATAGTTTCCTAATTGAGGTTCCATGTATATAAGATTTACTACAGCAGAAACATCAGAACCAGTGCTAAACTTAGAAAGCGCATCAGCATTTGGCGTTGTGCTCCATCTTAAAGCATTAACGCATGCTATATTATCAACCTTTAAGTTTCCAATAGCATCTGGGTTTTGAACGACTGGTGCAGGTGTAGCTGTTGGTGCTAGAGTTCTAACTGGTGCTTGAGTTGCCACTGGTGTTATTGGCTTATTAGTAGGAACGCTAGTTGTAGGAGTATTTAAAGACTCAACATCTGCTACCCATGTCAATCTCAAATTGTTATCGTCTTTAAAGATGAAAACAGATGTGAATGATTTATTTTCTGTAATGGTTTTACCGTTATTAGTAGCTCTAAGCTCAAGAGTATAAGTTGCTAGGCAACCTTTGCATTTTCCACTAGAATCATAGCCATATTTTAGTACTTGTACGCTTGAAGGGTCGCAATAAATCTGAAGACCTTGAGAAGAAGTTAAGCTTTGTTTCATGGTACGTAATTGATTTAAAGAGTCTTCTAGGTAGCTTCTTAGAGGTGTCTGTGGATGTACATAATCCTCTGGGAATGGGTTTTCTGGTGCTTGATAAATAAAGTTAACTACGTTAGAAATTGGAATGTTTGTTTTAAGCAAGGATGATTGATCTTTTAAAGGTGGAGCAACCCAGTTTAATGCTTTAATTATTGCTATATCTTCTGCAAGAAAAGTACCCAAATTAGGGTCTACTGAAGAAGCTGTAGGAGCAGGTGTCGCTGGTGTTGACGGCTGATAACCTGGGCTATCAACTGTAGCAGTATTTGTAGCTTCTACATATCCAACATTAAAGCCTAGTAACGTTGCAACACTACGTAATGGTATGTAAGTTCTGTTTTTGTATGTTAGAGGATATTCTTTTTCCCCTGTTGTTGCATCTCTTAAGTCTTGAACTACACCATTAATTGAAATGCGTATTCCGTCGTTTAAATATACGTTAGTAAGCAGTTGTGTTGCAAAAGCAGTCATTGAAGCGCCTATTACAATTCCAAGACCAACTTTTGCTGCGTTCTTAAAAAAGTTTTTCATTTGTATTCCTCCTTTTAATTTCATAAACTAATTCTAATTTAACATAAATCTTTTTTCAATCCAGATAAAACAATTGTAAAATATTTGAAATAATGTCAAAGAAAAAATGATTATTATCCTTGATAACTTATTTTTGTTGGTATAAGATAATTAGGACAAAAAAGCTTATTTCCGTAGTTTTTAAACGATTTTAAACGAGACGACAAACAACAAATATACTAAAGGGGAAAGTTAAATGTATTTAAAAAAATTAGAATTACAAGGATTCAAATCCTTTGCGGATAAAACAGTTCTAGAATTCAGACCAGGTATCACAGCCGTAATTGGTCCGAACGGTTCTGGAAAATCAAATATATCTGACGCTATAAGATGGGTTTTAGGAGAGCAAAGCGTAAAAACACTTAGGGGTTCAAAACTTGAAGATGTTATTTTTGCTGGCACTCAAGTTAGAAAACCAGTTAGCTTTGCAGAAGTTACAATGACATTAGACAACCAAGATGGTAAGCTTCCAATCGATTTTACAGAAGTTACAGTTACAAGAAGAATTTATAGAAGCGGTGATAGTGAATTCTTTATTAATAAAAATCAATGTCGTCTTAAAGATATTGTTGAACTTTTCATGGATACAGGTATTGGTAGAGACGGTTATTCAATTATAGGGCAAGGAAGGATAGATGAAATTCTTTCAACCAAATCAGAAGAAAGAAGACATATATTTGAGGATGCCGCAGGAATTGTTAAATACAGAACTAGAAAAGAAGAAGCAGAAAGAAAATTAGAAAACACAAAGCAAAATTTACTTAGAATAAATGACATTGTTACAGAGTTAGAAAATCAGTTAGAACCACTTAGAGAGCAATCAGAAAAGGCAAAGCAATATTTGGATTTCAGAGAAGAATTAAAGCGCTTAGAAGTTGGTTTATTTATATCAAATATTGCAAAAAACAAGACAAAATTAGACGAAACAAACGTTCAATTAAATGAAATATCAGAGCAAACTAATGATGAAAACGAAAAGATAAATTCAATTTCAAAAGAAAAAGAGGCTCTTAGAGTTGAGATTGAAGCTCTTCTTGCCAAAATAGAAGAAATTCAAAATAGCTCTTTTGATGAGCAAAACAGTATTGAAAAAATAAATGCAGATATAGTTCTTAAAAAGGCTAACATTGAAAACAATGTTGGCATGATTGAGAAGTATAAGGCTGATATCGAAGAACTACTTCAAAAGAAAGAAAAACTTGAGCAAGAAACTACCGACAGAATGCAGAGAAGAGATAGACTTGCTGAGGACAAGAAAAAATTTGAGGACGAGCTTAATGAAAAACAGGCTGAACTAGATGAATTATCAAAAACGCTTAGCTCGGATGCTCAACATATTGAAGAGTTAAAAGCAAATATCATGAAAAATATTGATTTGAAGTTTGAAAAGATGGAGACGTTAAAAGGTCTTTCTTCAAATCATAGCATGTGGGAAAACAGGACAAAGCAAATCGATTCAGAAATATTAGAAAACAAAGTAGCCGAGGACAAAGAAAAGTTTCATAAAGCAGAACAAGAAAAGTCATTTGACCAGATTTCTAAAAGCAAGGTTGAATTAGAAGAGAAATTAAACAAAATTAAAGAGGTTAAGTCTGCTTATGATTTAAAGGTTCAAGAATACGAGAATAAGATTAGAGAAAAGCTAAATAGTGCATCTGAAAAGGAAGCTAGACTTAGATTTTTAGAAGAAACTCAAAAGGAATTTGAAGGATATGGCAACAGCGTTAAGTCTATAATGCAAAGATGCCAAAAAGATCAATCATTTGCAAATGGTATTTATGGAACTTTGGCAAGTGAGATTAAGGTTAAGCCTGAACACGAAGTTGCTATAGAGCAATTAGCTGGTGGAGCACTTCAAAACATTATTACAGAAAAAGAAGAAGACGCTAAAAGAGCTATTGAGTTTTTAAAGTCAAACAATTTAGGAAGAGCGTCGTTTTATCCAATATCGTCTGTTAAGGGAGAAAAGCTTAGAAATAATCTAAATGGAGAAGCTGGTTTTATAGGAATTGCTTCTGACCTAATTTCTTATGATAGCAAGTACGAAGGAATTGTTCTTTCTGTTTTCGGAAGAAGTGTAGTATGCGACAACATGGAAAATGCAATAAACATGGCTAGAAGGAACAAGTATGCATTTAGAATTGTCACGTTAGATGGAGATATTATTAACAGCTCTGGACAAATGTCTGGAGGAAGTCTAGTTAAAAAGACCACTTCTATTTTATCTAGAGGAAGAGAAATAGAAGATCTGAAAAAATTAGTTGACGAACTAAAATACGAAAAAGAAGGCATTCAAAAAGAGTTCGAAGAATACAAGTCAAGTGCAAGTGATCTTTTAAGAGATGAAGATGCTATCGTGTCTGAATTCCAAGAGGTTCAAGTTGTTTTTGCTACAGAGCAGCAAAAAATGCTTGGCTTCATTTCAAACATTGAGAAGCATGAAAAAAAGATATCTTCACTACAAGAAGAGAAAGATAGTCTTGTTAAGGACATCGAAAATGTTGGGAAAGAAATCGAAGAGATTAACAGTCTTTTAACAAATATAGACAAAGAGAACGAAGACGCACAAAGCCAGGTTGATGAATTTGCAAAGAAAAACATGGATCAACAAAAAATGTTTGACGATTTAAACTCAGATATTATGGATCTTAAGATTTCAGTATCTTCATTTGATGAAAGCAAGAGCTCAATAGATGAGATTTTGGAGAGAATCAAGAACGAAATTGAAGAAGCTACATCTTCAATTGAGAGCAAAAAAGAAGATATTCAAAAAATGACTGAGAACAATGCAACATTTGAAAATGACATAAAAGATTTAGAAGGAAAAATAGAAGAATCTAACGAAAAGATAAAAGAGATTTCGCAACAATTACAAGACCAAAAAGATGAGAGAGAGTCTAAGAATGCAAAGGCAATTAGTCTTGAAAAAGACTTGGAAAATGAGTATAGAACGCTTGATGTTTTGCATGAACAAACAAATAAACTTGAGATTAAGAAATCTAAGATAGAAACAGAGATAGAAGACATCCAGAACAAAATGTGGGAAGAGTATGAGGTTACTCCAAATACTGCAACCAACTATGATGAAGTAACTCCTCACACTGGAAAAGACGTTGAGAAACTTAAAGCCTCGATAAAAGAACTTGGGCCAATTAACGTTAATAGCATTGAAGAATATAAAGCTGTTGGAGATAGATATGAGTTCTTAAGAGGACAAAAGTTAGACCTAGAAGAATCTCAAAGTTCACTAGAAAAGATTATTACTGACATGGTTGAACTTATGAAGATTCAGTTTGCACAAAAGTTTGAGCTTATTAACAAAAATTTTGGCGAAGTGTTTGTGGAACTTTTTGGTGGTGGAAGAGCAGAACTAATTCTTTCGGATACAAGTAATGTGCTTGAAAGTGGAATTGAGATTGAAGTACAGCCACCTGGGAAGAAGCTTCAAAACATGATGCTTCTATCTGGCGGAGAAAGAGCATTTACAGCTATTGCATTATTATTTGCTATTCTAAAACTATCTCCATCTCCATTCTGTATCTTAGACGAGATTGAGGCAGCGCTAGATGATGTTAACGTTTATAGATTTTCAGATTATTTAAAGAAATTTTCAGAGAGCACACAGTTCTTGCTAATTACGCATAGAAAAGGCAGCATGGAGGCAGCAGATATCGTATATGGCGCAACTATGCAAGAACATGGAATAACAAAGTTGGTTTCTATGAAGCTTAATGAAACCGAGTAGTAAGTAGTATTGAAAGGTGTAGGAAGTTGTTAAGTAGTTTTTTTAAAGAAAAAAGAAATATAATAGTACTGATTTTTAGTGCACTTATTCTTTTTGCAACAACAATAATTGGCGCGTCACCATTTGCGACAGCTTTTATTGGCGCGCTAATAATTCTTAAAATACCAATTATTTTTCCTTTTGCGATTATTGCAATTGGCTCTTTAATTGCGGGAGGTATGTCGAGTTTTATTCCAATAGTTTTATTTACGCTAATTTTTGCAATCATAAAGACTATTTGGAAAAGCGAAGATAGTGCAAAGAATAACCTTTATAAGTACTTTTTATCTATTGCCATTACTTATATTTCTCTATTTATAATTGGTACTTATACGTTTGACAATTTTTTGACTATCTTATTGCAAGGGATTTTGTCAGGAACGTTTGTAATAATATACAAAAGTGCAATTGATAATTGTGCAAAATTTATAGAAAAATCGGCTTTAAAAGAAGAAGAAATAATTGCAATATTTATTATGATTATTTCAGGACTTTCATTCCTTAAAAACATTGAAATATTCGGCATGACATTGCTATCTACAGTATGTGTTTTTATGATAATGCTTTTATCTTGCAAGAAAAAAATAAGACAAGTTTTACTAAGCGCAGGAATGATTATTGTAGTACTAGGTTTATTTGAAAAATTAGCGGTTTTATATGTACTTCTTTTACTTGTTGTGGCAATCATAACGTCGCTATTATCAAAAGCAGGTAAAAATGGAATAATGCTTGGTTTTATATGCTCGCTTGCTATAGTAATTGCAGGTTCATTTAAGGTAAATCCTGAAGTGAGTGTTGAGTCTTTATCTAACATAGCTTCTAGGCAAATGCTAGTTGGATTTTTGGCACTATTGTGCCTTCCAAAGAGCTTTTTTGAGCTTTTTGCTGTAGATATTGGAAATGACGGTCAAATCCGTGCTTTTTTAGAAAAAATGTTCAAAAAAATGCCATCATATTTACTGCCTGAAGGAAAGAATAATAGTAGAAAAGCTAAATGAAAAAGGTTGACAAAAATAGGTGCCTGTGTTAACATCTATATCGTTAACCCAATCTGGGTCCGTAGCTCAGCTGGATAGAGCAACGCCCTTCTAAGGCGTGGGTCGGGGGTTCGAATCCCTCCGGGCTCACCATAACCTCTCCAAGTTTACTTGGAGAGGTTTTTTAGCGTTTTTACACATTTTTATATTTTTTACTATATTTTTGGCAATTGTTGAAAACTAGCCCGATAAATATTATCATATAATTGTAGAACATATGCTGGGGAAATATATAGGAGGTATACCATATAAGTGAATATTAAAGTTAAACATATTTTATATGTAGGGGCTTTTATTCTTTTTACAATTTTAGGCTTCTTAATGTTTCCTAATAACGAAGAAACCATTATTGTTCCGGCAAATGATTATTCTGGGGAAGAGGATAGCTACATATTTGTACACATTACAGGCGAGGTGAATTCACCTGGAATAAAAAAGGTTAAGCTTGGAACTAGACTATTTGAACTAATTAAGCTTGCTAGTGGTGAGACTTTAAATGCAGATTTATCTAAGATTAATCTTGCAAGTGTACTAAAAGACGAGCAAAAGATTGTAATTCCTGCAGTATACATTGCAGATTCATTTGATGAATCAACTTCAAGTGGTGTGACAAGTTCAACTGGTCAATCTAAATCAAAACTAGTTAGTATTAATTACTCATCAATGGCAGAGCTTCAAACTCTTCCAGGTATTGGCCCATCAATGGCTAAAAAGATTGTAGAGTATCGTGAAAATAATGGTGGATTTAATAGCATCGAGGACATTAAAAATGTTTCTGGAATCGGCGAGTCTAAGTTTAACAAGATAAAAGATGATATTACTATTTAAGGGTGATGTTATGAATATTAAAGATATTATTAAAAAGAAAAGAGACCAAAAGGAGCTCACGGATGATGAGATTAAGTATTTTGTGTCCGAGTATTCAAATGGCAACATTCCTGATTATCAAATATCTAGTCTACTTATGGCCATTTACTTAAACGGGATGTCTGAGGATGAAATCTTTACTCTTACGATGGAAATGGCAAATTCAGGCGAAATACTAGATTTGTCTTCAATAGAAGGACCTATAGTTGATAAGCATAGTACAGGCGGAATAGGAGACAAGGTTACACTTGTTGTTCTTCCTCTTGTTGCATCTTGTGGAGTTAATATTGCAAAAATGTCAGGCAGAGGCTTAGGCTACACACAAGGTACAATAGACAAATTAGAATCAATTAATGGATTTAGAACTAACCTCTTTTTCCAAGATTTTATTTCAAACATAAAAGATATTGGAATAGCTATTATGAGCCAATCAGAAGACATTGCTGTAGCAGACAAAAAGCTATACGCTTTGCGAGACGTTACTTCTACAGTTGAAAGCATTCCACTTATTGCGTCTTCTATCATGAGCAAAAAAATAGCTGCAGGTGCAGATAAATTTTTACTAGAAGTTACATGCGGAAGCGGAGCTTTTATGGCTAGCGAAGAAAGAGCAAAACTTCTTGGCGAAATAATGGTAAATATTGGTGAAAAGCTTGGTAAAGAAACGGTTGCAATTATTACTAATATGGATCAGCCTTTAGGCAGGTATTGTGGTAATGCACTAGAAGTAAAAGAAGCTATAGAAATATTAAAGGGCAAAGGCGAAGATGATGTTGTCTCTGTATGTACATGGATTGGTGCCTACATGCTTAAGCTTGCTGGAAAAGGTGAAAACATTGCAAACAACATTAAGATGATTCAAAACCAGATTAAAAATGGAGAAGGGTTAAAGAAGTTTAAGCAACTTATTGCTCTTCAAGGCGGAGACGTAAACGTTATAGATTATCCAGAATTACTGGATACAGCTCCTGTTAGACTAGAAGTTCCGGCTACCCATAGCGGATTTGTTTCTGCTATTAATGCAAAAGTTATAGGAGAAGCAGTTGTTAGATTAGGTGGCGGAAGACTTAAAAAGGATGACGAAATTGATAACTCTGTCGGCATTGAAGTTTGCAAGAAGATAGGAGACGAAGTTAAATCAGGAGATACAATATTAATAATTCATTCTTCTGATGAGCAGAAAGCAAGGCTTGTTATAGAGAGCCTTCAAGAAGCATATAATTATAGTGATGAACAAGTTGATAAATATCGAGAAATTATAGACATTATTTAATGGAGGAGAGAAACATGAAAAAAGTTTTATTAGCATTAATATGCATCTCATTAGTAATTTGCAGTATGGCAAGTGCATTAACAGATATTGATAATTATCCAGATGATTACAAAAACGCAATATCTACATTATCTCAAATTAATGTTATATCAGGATATCCAGATGGAACATTTAAGGGAGAAAAAACTGTTACTAGAGCTGAACTTGCAAAGATGTTAGTTACGTTCTTTGAATTAGATGGAGACATTCAGATGATTGTAGACTTTAGCGACGTTTCAAATCATTGGGCTAAGTCATATATAGATGTAGCTGTTTTAAAAGGTATTGTTAAGGGCTACGATGACCACACATTTAAACCAGAAAACACTGTTACATACGGCGAATGTGCTGCAATGATAGTTAGACTTATAGATAATAGCGTTGAACAAGGTACTGGAAAAGCATGGAGCGAGCCATATATGAAATTCCTTTCAGATGAAAGCGGAATATCTGATGGCATCATGACAAATGATTTTATAGCAACGAATGGCGCAAGAAGAGACAATGTAGCATTTCTTCTTTATAGAGCATCTCTTTATCTAGACTCAAAAAAGGAAGTAGTGCCAGTTGAGACCAAACCAGCAGAGCCTACTCTTCCGCCAGTTACAAGTACACCAACTTCAACACCAAAAGCTACAAAAGAGCCTGAAAGCACTGACAGTCCTTTAGAATCAAACAAGATGTACGTAGGTAAAGTTACATTAGAAAAGCAAAAAGCTGGAATCGATTATGTTTGCTTAGATGTTTATGGTGTAGGAGCTATTGAATTTGAAGTTAAGAAGATTTCTAAAAAGCCAGTATACAATTCTTTAGTTGTGTTCAAAACAGACTCAAGTTCTAAAGTTAAAATACTAAAAGAGCTTAAGCTTTCGGCAATAGATGGAAATTACTTCACAGTTGATGCTAGAGAAGGCTCTCTAATAAGCTTTGTAGAAGACAAACCAATGTTAGATTTAGAGTTGGATAAATATACAGTTGGTTCTAAAACATATAGGCTAGATAGATTTGAATACATATTAGCTGAAATGGTAGACGAGAAAGGCACATTTGTATTCAGTGATGCAGAAGTAGTTAAAAGAGAAAACCTTCACGTAGAAAAATATGATAAATTCATTTTCGATGGAGATTCAGAGATTTGTTTCATTTTAAGAGGTTATGATGTCGAAGAAGAATAAAAGCATTACGAATTTTAAGTTTTTCTAACAAATAGACCTTAAAGGTTGACACAAAAAATCAGCATTTTTATAATTTAGACAAGGAAAATAGGCTTTTTTGAACTATAATTCCAATTCGAAGGGACGAATGACACAAATGAAGAAAAACCAGGTCTTAAAAGTGGTCGCAATAGTGTCAATCATGCTAGCGTTGTGTGCCAATGCGTACGCCGTGCAGTTTTATGATACTCTTGGTACAGTTTATGAGAATGCAGTCGAAATTTTAGGTGATCTTTCTATAGTTTCTGGTGTAAAAGATAACGTTTTTGACCCAGATAGGGAAGTTACAAGAGCAGAATTTGCCAAAATGCTCGTAGAGTGTTCACTTAAGAAAAGTGAGATTGAGATTCTTAATGCTGATGCTAGATATACAAAATTCTATGATGTGGCTACTGACAAATGGTATTTTAAGTATGTTAATATTGCTGTCAACAAGGGATTCATGCAGGGCTTTAAAGACGGTTCATTTAGACCGGATGATAGTGTTACTTATGCACAAATAGCTAAGCTTGTTACAAAAGCTTTAGGACATGACTATCTTACAGAGGACGGAGAGAAAGGCTGGGCACAAGAATACGTTGATAAGATGTATGAGTACAACCTATATAGGCTGGCATCTTTCTCTGATATAAATGATAAAGCTACAAGAGGAAATTGTGCGATTATTCTATGGAATATGCTTACAGCAGATACGTGGAAAATGATTTTCAGAAATGATGTAGCAGGATTTTCGTATGAGCCTACTGGTGAAACTCTATTCGACAGAAAGATAATAGACCATACTTATGTATTAGATGCCACAATAGGTGATTTTAAGGAAATAAATGGACTTATATATGCTAGAGTAAAAGGCGAGTATTACAAACTTTTTGACCAAAAAGCAACAGTTAATTTTTCTATGATTGGTGGTACATCCGACATTCTATTTAAGAGAGTAGAGTATCCTGGAAAAGTAGTAAAATATGAAATAGTTAATATTCACACAGATGCTGGTTCTAAGTTAGTTGCTGGCACAATCAAAGAACTTAAAGAAGATGGCATTTCATTTGCAAATCCTACCAGATTAAGTTCGGGTGCAGATTATGCATTTGTTTACCAGTATCTAGACAAAGATAAAGAAGATAGAGTTGTTTCAATTAACACTAGTAACTTCTGCTTAGTAAAAGAAGTTAAAATCGAATCAGAAAAAGAAGAGAGTAAAAGTAGTAGCAGCAAAGACGATAAAAATGATGAAAGCAAATCACATAGTTCAGTAAGTAATCCATATGAGGATGATAGAATTAATTACAGATATGATAAGGACGATCCAACGATAGTTAGGACTATTTTAGTTAATCCTGATTCAGCAAATGGATTTGAAATTCCGGATGGTGCAGTACTATTCCGCGACAACCAAAGAGTAGAGTGGGGCACGCTTAAGAAGGGTGACTTGCTAGTTGAAGTTACAAAAGATAAGTATTACATGATTATGAACCTTACTCAGGTACAAGAAGTATTCATGGGATATGATTCTAGCTATGTTATTAAAACTGAGAACTTAAATTATCAAGCATATAAAGAAACAATGTTTACAAACTATACTACTACCCAGACAAAGCTACTTGAGAAATTATCAAAAGATGAAATAAACAGCATGGTTGGCAAAAAGGTAATGCTTTTAGTAGATTTCACAGATAGAGTTATCGAGATGGATTTAATTGAAGACGAAGTTGTTACAGGTGACTTTAATGTGGGATTTTTTGAAAGCTTTTTGACGCAAAAGGAAGATGGCGGAAAATATGCATCGTTTACGCTTAATGTTGAAGGCAAGTTAAAAACATATAAAACTACTCTTAAAACATTGAATTTACCAAAAGGCACACTTGTTTCATTTACTTATGATGACAAACTTCCAGATGTAGTTAAAACAGTTGCAGAGATAAAGAGTAATGTTAATCTTTCAGAAAAAATAAAATTGACTACACTATCGTATAAAGACTTAATTGATGAGCTTGGTTATTTTGATGATGATGAAATTCGAATTATTAAGGCAACTTATCATTATGAGTATGGTGATTACGAGAAGCCAAAAGGATATGATGCAAAAGTAATTAGTATTGCAGATGCAAAAGAACTAGATGAAAACGACGTTAATTGCGTCGGAATAATGGATGTTAATAAGGTTTATAAAATCTTTATAATTAGAGATTATAGTGAGAAAAATGAAATTTACTATGGATTAGTTACCAAGATTTATTCTCAAAAATCAAAAGACAGCGAAAAGAAAAGAATTCAAATAGCAGAGTCTTACAAAAAGGTTCATGATTATTCAATCGAAGAACCACTTAATTGCAAAGAAGGCGAGTTTGTTTCATACATTCTCCCAGACAAGGAAGTTGCTAAGATAAAAGAAAAATACACAACAGATGTTATGGGTTATAAAAAAGACCTATTTGTTACATCAGTTAATCGCAAGAGTAAAGATAGTTCTTCAGCAGTATTGTCGTATGGACTTAACAAATCAGGGAAGTTAGATATGGAGAAGCTAGTTGCTACATACGATGGAGAAGAGTATAAACTAAGCGATTACAATATTTTCCTAATCAAGGTTGTAAAAGACGAAAATGGCAATTGGAAATTTGAAACGTCATCATATGTTAAATCAAATGAGATTAAACTTAATTTAGATGATGGACTTGCATTTAATGAAATTGATAATACTTTGATAATATACAGAGGATATAAACCAGAAGTTAAAGAGGAATAAAAAAGAAGTTGAAGTACAAGAATTATTATAAGATATTGGACCTTAAAGGTCCTAAGGTTACTGATGATGAAATCAAAATTGCATACAGAAAACTTGCAAAGAAATATCATCCCGACATTAATCCGGGGGATGTTGCGGCGCAAGAGAAATTCAAAAACATTAATGAAGCCTATGAAGTACTTGGAAGTAAAAAAAGAAAAAGCAGATACAACGTTAGATATTACATGCATATAATGCAAAATGGAGTTGATGTATCATCCATAAAAGATACAATTAGTAAGGTAACTACGTCAGATTTTGTTAAGATTTTCGTTGGTGATGTCGATAAAAAAGCCGACGGTAAAGATAAATCTAAAAAGGAGTTTTTAAATGTAGAAGTTCCAATTTCTTTATCTTTAGATGAAGCTTTTAATCGGAGTAACAAAGAAGATAGTAATAAAACCTCATGGCGAAGAAGAAAAAAGTGTTTCGGTAAAAGTTCCACGAGGAGTTACCTCTGGGACAGTTATAAAGCTTAATGGTGAAGGAAAGCATAGTAAATTATCTGGTGAAAAAGGTGATATGCTATTAAATATTAAAGTCACAGAAGATGAACGATACGAGCTTAAAGGCAATGACTTGTATAAGGATGTAACTATTAGTTATCTGGACGCCATTTTGGGGGCTGATTTATCGGTTGAATCAATAGACGCCAAATATAAACTTAAAGTTTCGCCTGGGACACAACAGGGGCAGGAAATTTTAATAAAAGATGCTGGATTTATTAACAGAAGCGGCTTGAGAGGCAATCTGATAGCAAGAATTAATATAGAAATACCACAGAAAATTACCGAAAAAGAAAGAGAGTTATATACAGAACTTAAGGCAATTCAATCATACTAATTCACTACTATACTTTATGTTGACTAAGCAGGCTCAATATGCTATAATTAATTGATGGTAGACGTAGTGAATAGAAAAGAGGAGTTTTTTATGGGACTATTTGATAGTAGTAAGAATTTTTCTGTAATGGATAGCTATGGAACCAATACCCTTGCCTTTCAGGTAAATACGACTATTGAGGACGGAATTGAGATTTGCTCGCTAGAAAAACTTAAATCTTTTATAGAGCAAGTTGAGACTGGATTTAAGAAAACATTCTTCTTTAACCCAGAACCTGAAGATGGTGAGAGAAAAGAAGTCATTTTCTTAACTTTAAAGCCAGGTGAGGCTGTTCTTAATGGAGCAGAGTACCTAGATGGGCAACTTAATATAGGCAAAAAGCCAGATTCAATTAAGTACTCAAGGCTTAAAGCACAGGGTGACACGGTTGAATACAGAGAGTTTAAATATTCACCAAACTTCAAAAGGCCAATTACTATAATTGACCCTGAAATTGGTGATGAAGTTACGCCTACTGTATTTTTTGATACTGATTCAAAAGAGATTAAAGCAAAGATTAAATTATTACCATACAAGTACTATATAGCACTTGAAGTTGAGAGAAGTTAGAAATAAGGAGGAGTTTATTATGGGAAAAACTACTAAGACAAAAGGTGGAATTATGTTTGCTGACAAAGATGGAATGAAGATTTCTAAAGAGTCTAAGTTAAAGGCATATGTTGAAGTTCCAGAGGATTTAAAGCATAATATCGCTAAGAAAAACACCAAGGACCTTGAAAAATAGTCTTTTAGCTATTTAGGCATCTTTTAACAAAGGAGGAAACCATTCTATGAAAAGATGGTTTGAGCAAAGGTATAGATTAATAATCTTTATGGGGATAGTATTTGTAGTACTAGCCCTATTTTTGGTTACTGCCATTACAAATGACTCCATAAAATACATTCTACAGAAAAACGAATCTGAAATGGCAAGCACGGAGAAAGTTGAATTTGAAGACTTGTCTCAGGATAAAAGGAACTTAATTGATAGATTTTCTGGCATAGTTAATGGAAGCGCTTTCAAAGATATAGGAGAAAACTTTAAAGCATCATTTACCAATTTTAGCCTGTATGCAGAGGTACTTAAAAACTTTAGTATGTTTTATTGGATTGGAACGTTGTTACTTCTATTATTCATGAAAACAGATAAAGAGTATAAAGGCAGGGAGCATGGTAGTGCAGACTGGGCAACAGGAGGAGAAGAGTACGAGGTTTTAGATAGAAAAGAAGGATTTGTATTAGCTAAAGACCACTACTTGCCTGTTATTCCAACTCCGCCTACAGGAAAGAATGGAAACATCCTTGTAATAGGTGGTTCACGGAAGTGGTAAATCAGCATCTTACGCTATTCCAAATGCACTTCAAATGTTAGGTTCCTACATATTTACAGACCCTAAAGGAGAACTATATGATAGAACAGCTGGCATACTTAAAAAGAATGGATACAATATTCACGTTATAAACCTTGCTGATCCTAAATATAGTGATGGATACAACCCTTTATCACATATTAGAAACACAACAGACGTAGATATTATTACAAAGATTATTTCAAAGAAAGATGATAAAGGCGGTCAAAAAAGTGCTGACCCATTCTGGGATCAAACTTCAGAAGCACTTTTGAAAGCTATGATTTATTACATCATGTTCAATAGACCAAAAGAAGAACACAGCTTAGCAAGCTGCGCAGCATTAGTTAGACTTGGAGCAGAAAACGAAGGCGAAGACTTGATGGATATATTTAAGGCTCTTCCATTCGACAATCCTGCAAGGCGTGCTTTTGATACAATCAGGTTAGGTAGTGAAAAAACATTCTCTAACATCCTAGTATCACTTGCAGCAAAGCTTGAGGCTTTTGACTCAGAAGAGATTGCGGCGCTTACTTCTTGTAATACAATAACGTTTGAAGACTTGGCGAAAGAAAAATCTGCTGTATACTTTATTACTCCTGAAAGCCATGGAACATATGACTTCTTAATGAACATCTTCTTCTCACAGTTGTTCCAAAGGTTATATGAATTTGGTGATCAAAATGGTGGAGCACTACCAATTCCAATGTTTCTAATTCTAGATGAGTTTGCAAACATTGGTAGAATTCCAAACTTTGAAAGAATACTATCTACTTGTCGTTCAAAGAAATTACATATTAGTATTATCTTACAGAGTATCGACCAGCTAGAAGAAATATATGATGAAAAAGTTACTCAAACTATCATGGCTAACTGTAGTACACAATTATTCTTAGGTAGTAACGCTCAAAAGACTCTAGAAACCTTCTCTAAACTATTAGGTGAGAAGACAATTTCGCACGATAATGATTCTTTGAGTACAGATAAAGACAACAAGAAGTCAGGACATAGCTATTCAGAGCAGATTATGGCAAGAGCTCTTATGACCCCTGATGAATTAAGAAGAATGGATACTGACGATTGTATCATCTTCATACAAGCTATGAAGCCTATTTTAACAAAGAAATACTGGTATTATCCTAAGGTTAAGTGGAAGTTCTTATGGATTAAGAGTAGAGTAAAACCTCATCCACTATACGAAGAAGCAAAAGCATCAGAGATAAATCACTTGTCTTTAGGAGAGCAAAAGAGAGAAGCATTTGTTATTTCAGATCCATCAAAATGGCTTGATAATGGCGGAGTAAGTGATTTAGATGATATCTGGAACTTATCTGTAGATGCTGGAACTTCTAGTTCAAAGGATACATCTTATTCTGCAGATAATAGTGGCATATCGACCTCTACTTCAAAGCCTGAACCAAAAAATGTTGTAGTTGATGACTATAGTGTTTCTGAAAAGCCGTCATCTAATGCATCGGGTGAAACGGATGATTTCAATTATGATATTATGGCAGAGATTGATAAGAGATTTGCTGAATTATTTGGAAGTGGAAACAATAGTAATGATTAGTTGTTATTGGGGCTTTTAAGCCCCTTTTTTATACATTGTTTGAGAGAAAAAGAATTAGTTTGAAATGGAGAATAGTAATGAGATTTGTTCATATAGCGGATATTCATTTTGACACACCTTTTGAGAATTTAAAAGGCAAGGATGCTCTTAGGGAAGAAAGAAAAAAGGAGCAGACTGAAGCGTTTGACAAAGTAATTGAATATGTGAAGAATAATAAGATAGAGACTTTGTTTATTTCCGGTGACATTTTTGAACAAGAGAGAGTAAAAGTTGAAACAGTAAAGTATATAATAGCAAAATTAGAAGAGATTAAGGAAACAAAGGTATTTGTAGCACCAGGAAATCATGATCCTTACGTGTCAAATTCGCCTTACAAGATGTTTGAATGGCCTGAAAACGTTCATTTCTTTGATGGCGAAGTTAAGAAGTTTGAGTATGATGATATAGTAATATATGGAGTAGGATTTGATAAGTTTTTTGTTGAAGAATCGATAATTCCAGATATAAAAATCGACAAAACAAAGATAAATATATTAGTTACTCATGGTACATTAAATGGCGGTTCGAAGAAGTACCATGATATAAAGGATATTGACCTAGAGAAATTTGACTACTGCGCACTACGGACATATACATATGCCAAAAATAGACGAGTCATCAATTATATATCCGGGTAGTATAGCATCAATAGGATTTGATGAACCTGGCGAACATGGCATGGTTGTTGGTAATATTTATAAGGATGAAATCGGCAAGTACTGCATTGACTATAAATTCGTCAAGATAGATGTGCCACAATTTGTTACGGAAGAAATCAATATCACCGATTGCCATACAATTAGTGACGTTGAGGAAAAATTAAATATTGGTAGTGATTATTATAAGATAGTTCTTAACGGTGATTTTCACGTAGATATCGAACATCTTACGGCGTATTTTCTTGAAAAGTATGATAGAATATGTAGGATAGAAGATAATACAACACCAGAGATTGATTTGGAGGAACTTTCAAAAGAAGATACCATACGTGGTACATTTGCAAAGCTTATGAAGCAGGAATTAGATGAAGATGATAGTAATAAAAACATTATATATGGCGCAATAGAGTATGTACTTAAAGGCTAAGGAGTAAAAATGTTTATTAAAGAAGTTCAAGTAAATGGATATGGGAAATTAGCTGACAAAAAGCTTGAGTTTGATAAAGGTATTAATTTAGTATACGGAGATAATGAATCTGGAAAGTCTACTTTGGCCAGGTTTATTAAATGCATGCTTTTTGGAACTAGCAAGAATAAAAATGGTGAAGCTATATCAGAATACGAAGCTTTTAAGCCTTGGGGAAGCCAGACTGCTTACGGAGGCGATATGGTTGTTGAAAGTGAAGGCCATGAGTACAAAATCCATAGGGAGTTTCATAAAGGAAAGTTTAGTATTTATGATGAAGCAGATAATGATATTACAAAATCTTTTGAAATAGACAAGTCAAGAGGTGCTATGGTTGGCGACAAGCTACTTGGAATTGATGAGTTCACATTTCAAAACGTTGCAGTCGTTGGTCAGGGTAAAGTGCGATTAGATTTGCTCTCACAAAAAGATATTATTCAAAAAATGATAAACTTATCCCAAACAGGAGACGAAGACTTCTCATATACTGACGTTAGAAGAAAACTAGATAGAATACTTCAAGATGAGATAGGTACTGATAGGACAACAACCAAGCCAAAGAATATCCTAAAAAAGGAAGTAAAGGCTCTAAAGAGTGCTATACTTGACTTTGACAAGAAAAGAAAAAATCTTCAAAGTAGTATTATTAACAACGATAAACTAGCTGAAAGAAAGACCGACATAGTAAAGAAAATCTCTGATAGTAAAAAAGTAATCGAAGTAAAAGAACAAACAGAAAAAGAGTATAAGTATGAAAAGGCGAGATATGATGCAAAGCTTGATGTGCAAAGGGAAGAGCAGAGAAATTTTGAAAAGAGCATTAGACTTAAAAAGATTATAGATAATTCACTCATAATAATCGCAAACATAGTTCTATTAGTATTTACGTTGATATACAACCCGATTTTATCTATTATACCAGTTGTTTTATCTTCACTTGCATTAGTATTAAATAATAAGCTCTCATATAGAATCAGTGCTCCTAAAGTTGAGATAGAAGATTTCGATTTGATAATTGCTCAATTAAAGAAGCAGGAAAGAGAGAAAATTATAAAAGAAGTAGGAGGAGAATCGGCAGAAAAGTATACGGAAGTAGACGTTGACAAGCTAAAGCAAGAAATTGGTATTCTTGAAAATCAGCTAGATGGGATTAACTATGATATACAAAGAAATACCATAGAGATTAAGAACATGGAGCATGATTTGCTTAAAGAAAAAGAAACTAAAGACTTGCTGGCTGACAAATCTATGAAACTTGGAGAACTAGAAGAAAAAGAGAAAATGGTACTACTTGCAATTGAGAAGCTTGATGAAGCATATTCAAAGTATAAGATGCAAGTTATGCCAAAGTTTACAGAGTCACTAAGGACTATAGTTTCAAAGATAACAAGTGGAAAGTATACAGACGTAAGATATACAGACAAAAACGAGATTCTAATTCAAGAAGAATATGGCAATCTAGTTCCTGCAGAAGCATTAAGCTATGGAACTATAGATCAAATGTATATGTGCTTTAGATTAGCAGCGCTAGACAAGTACAGTTCGGTACCTATAATGCTAGATGAGACTTTTGCATATTTTGATGAAGATCGATTATCAGAAATAATAAAATACATTTCAGAGATAGCAAAAGATAATCAAGTAATTATTTTTAGTTGTTCGGACAGAGAAGAAAAATTGTTAAAAGATAACAATGTTACATACAAAAAAGTCGAAATGGTTTAGGGAAGTACGATTCAAGCTGAAAATAGCCTGCTTTTCTGAAATATAAGACAATAATTTGTAACGAAATTTTAACTTAATATGGATTTTTATAAAAAGTCGTTGGGGAAAAGATAGCTTCCCTAACGACTTTTTTGTAACCATGTTGTTAAAAATGGCTCTAAATAGCATGTTTGAAAGATTCGACATCTCGACAAATATTTTTGAATTATTATAATAAAAACAAAGTACGAACAATTTATGAAGTTCGAGTTCGTACTAAAAGCAGTGTAACGTATGAAAAGCATTGGTGCATGCAGTTTTGGTGCATCGTAAAGCACGAAAGAGTAAGTAAGAAACAAAAGCAAAAAGGTAAGAACGCACGAAAGAAGAATCTATTAATGTAAAAGTTATAGATTGCTACAAAAGATGAAAAAAGTAAGTTACAAAAGATGAAAGGTGACATGGAGATTATTGGGAATATGAAGTCAGGTATTCCCAATACTTTCCATGTCATCAAAGGTTACTATTAGCGGTTTTTAACATTGATTTTAACTGGAGGGGCCTAATGAAAAGACTTGCAATGATTTTTGCTATTTTAATATGCTTTTTCACCTTTGGTAGTATCGTAGCTTATGCGGACGACCCAATATCTACGAAGGTTATCGTGGATACTCGTGCGCCTTCTCATGGCTTGATTTCTTATGGTGAGAAAAACGCAAGTAATGCTGTTAATTTCTCTATAAGTAACATATCAGATGGTTCAAATGGATCTGGTATCAAAAGCGTTTCATGGAGTGTAACAGCTAGTGGTCAAGCTGAACAAAGTGGTTCGACCAACGTAAATAATTATCCATTAAACTACAATAGTCCAACTTATCAAGCAACAATTTTGGATAATGTAGATTATGTTCTAACACTAACAATTGAGGATGCGGTTGGAAATAAACTGCAAGAGTCTATGATGTTTGGAACAAATGGACAAGATGGACCAATTCAAGATGATGTTATTTTGGATACTACAGCACCTACTGCAGGTGGTATAGTATTTGGAACAAAACAAGCTGGAGATGTTGTACCATTTACAATTAATAGTATTTCAGATGGTACAGGTTCTGGTATCGCAAGAATTGATTGGTCACTAACAAAGAATGAGGTTGAATTAGATTCTGGCTATAAGACTTACGCTAATTTACCTTTGAATATTACTCAAGAATCATTTAGTACAGTAATCTCTACAGATGAAGTATATATATTAACAGCAACTATTCGAGATGCTGTTGGAAATATAAAGAGAATAGCAGCAATGTATGGTGGTGATGATGGATTAGGCCCAATCCATACAGATATCACTTTAGATAGTACGCCACCAACTGCTGATGATATAGTATTTGAAAGCATTAACTCAAGTGGTGATGCTGGATTTAGCATGTCAAATATTTCTGATGGAAGTGGCTCTGGTATTGCTAAGATAGTTTGGACATTAATAAAGGGAACTACTGTTGTAGATACTATCACAGCAACAAAATCTGCTTATCCATTATCAATAGATAGAGAAGAATATAGTTATACGATTTCTGAAGCAGGATTCTACAATGTTGTAGCAGAAATATATGACTACATGGATAATGTGACAACTAAGACATTAAACAATGTAATGCTTGGTATAGATATTTCTACAAATAATCCGAACATTTCTCATACATTAAGCAGTGATTCTCTTCCATATGATGGAACAGAGAAGAAACCAACTATCTCAATATTTGATAGCCAGTCAGTTTTAACATTAGGTGAAGATTATACTTTAGCATTTGGTGAATGTATAAATGTAGGAACGGTTAATGTAGTTGCAACGGGTGCTGGAATTTATTACAACACAAGAGAAATAACATATGATATAACAAAACGTCTAGTTGATGTATGGCCGACAACAATAATGATTACACCGGGTAGTAGTGTACCAACACCATTAGCTTATACATATACTGAGGTATATGAATTGCCAGGTGGCTCAAGCTTAGCTCCACAATTTACCGGTAACCTATCAACTACTGCAAATAGCAGTTCTCCAGTTGGAAGATATCCAATTGAGAGAGGAACATTGACAATTGTAAATAACAGTATTTATGCAATTAATCAGATTAAACCTGGATATGTATATGTAACAGATAATAATGGTACAGATCCAATACATACTGATGTAATACTTGATACTACACCTCCAACTATAGGAAACATTGTTTGTGGAGCTATAGACGAAAGCGGAGTCGTAGTACTTGAAGTAAAAGATGTTGCAGATAGTGGAACTGGAGTTGTATCTGTTAAGTGGACTGTTGAATTAAATAACAATGGCGACTATGTTCCAGTAGTATCTGGTTACGAAACACTATATCCAGAAGTTGCTACAACGGATGATCAAATCACCATAAACAATATGATTCCTGGAAATTATAGATTGACTATTGAGGCACAAGATGCCGTTGGAAACGTAGGTAACAAGATAGAGTCAAGATTTATAGCTCTTGGAAAAGCAACATTAATGGCAAGGGAATCAGACTATATTAATACATCTAACAACAGAGCATACATGATAGGTGCTAAGAGAGCTGGAAAAGCATACTATGCAGATCAAGTATCTAAGGTAGTATTTGTAGATAGCATAAATGTTCCTGCTGGTGCAGTTGATAGCTGGGATGTTTCAGCTGAACAAAACGGCTGTATACTATCATGGATTGTATCTAGCGGAACATCATATATTCAGTACATTGGAAGTCAGTCTGATAGAATATTTGCTAAATCAGGTGGATACTTATTTGCTGATTACTCTAACATGACTCAGATTGAAGAGAATGATACGGTACTTGATATTAGTGATGTAGCAACAACTAATGAGATGTTCTTAAATGCATCATCATTAACATCAATTAACTTAGCAAATTATGATACGTCAAATGTAATCAATATGAGAGGAATGTTTAATGGAGCAAGTTCATTAACGACAATCAATTTAAGTACATTTGATACATCAAAAGTTGTTAACATGAAAGAGATGTTCAAAGACTGCGATTCATTAACTGGAATTACAGTAACTGAGAACAAGTTTGATACATCAAAAGTAACAGACATGTCATATATGTTTAGCGGATGCGAACATTTAGCAAATGTATCTTTAGTTGCAGGAAGTAAGTTTGCAACGGCAGAAGTAACAGATATGAGGTCGATGTTCGAGGGATGCAGTGCATTAACTCAAATTGATCTAACAAGATTTGATACTTCAAAAGTAACAAATATGGCATCAATGTTTAAAGATTGTAGCAACCTAACAACATTAGCAGCAAATAATCTTGAAACTCAAAAAGTTGAAGATATGTCATCAATGTTTGAAGGAACAGCTAAACTTTCAACTATTAACGTTACAGGATTTAATACTTCTAAAGTAACAACAATGGCAAATATGTTTAATGGTTCAGGCATTACAAGCATTGACTTAAGCGGAGCAGGATTTAACACATCAAATGTAAGAACTATGGAAGCAATGTTTAAGGATTGTAACAAGTTGACAGCATTAGATGTTTCTGGATTAGAAACTCAAAATGTTGCAAATGTTTCTGAGATGTTTAGTGGATGCTCACTAATCACAAAACTTGATTTGAGTGGATTCAGTACAAGCTCAGTATCTCATATGGACGAAATGTTCAAAGATATGAGTGCAATTAAGACAATGCTATTAGGTACATCATTTGATAAGTTTGCTGGAACAGATATGTTAGAGGGCACATCTTCATTAGAGGCTATCATCACATTATCTGAAACACCTATGTTGTTATCAACATCAGTTAACAAGAATAGTGGAACGATACTATATGTTGTAAACGAAAGTGTTGAAAGTGTATTTGAAAGCGAACCAGAATATATAGCAGTATTTACTAGAGATAAGGTAAGACCTATCCTTGCATTAATAGGTAATCAGACTGTAAGTGTAGGATTAAGCACAACAGAAGGTTATGTAGATCAAGGTGCAACAGTTGCGGGATATAATTTGGCAAATGCTGTTAACTATACACAATATGGATTTGTACTTGCTGAAACTGCAAATGATGTAGATAGAACAACAATAGGCAGATACCATGTTACATACACAGTAAGCAAGAGCGGAACAAACTTGATGAGTGTAACAAGAAATGTAGACGTAATTGGAACACCAATTACAGACTATGAAATCGAACTTGGAACACTAGATAGTTATGTTTATGATGGAAAACAAAAGAGACCATCTGTTGTAGTTAAGAAGACAGTTGGTACTGAAACTGAGATTCTATCAAGTGACAATTATGATGTAGATTACAAGAACAATACGGATGTTGGAACAGCAATTGTAATTGTTAAGGGCAAAGGTAACTACTATGATACAATTTCAAAAACCTTCGAAATAACAAGGAGAAATCTTGTAATAAGAGCAAATCCATTAATCTATACTAAGGTTCATGGTGACGAAGACCCTACATTCACTTATGGATATACTAATAATGTACTTGCATCACCAAGCGATGGAATCTTGGTAGATGAAATTCCAGGATTTGACGGAGCACTTTCTAGAGAGTCTGGAGAAAGCATAGGACAATATCCATTAACTGTAGGAACCCTAGTAGTTAAAGATAACTTAGATACATCATTTAAGGCAAATAACTATGATATTGTAATAAATAATACAGGTTCATATTTAGAGATTATTAAGGCTGTAATTAGTGACTTCACTATTGATGAAACAATCTTCGAATATGACGGACAAGAACATAAACCAGGAGTACATGTAACTGTTAACGGTGTAACATTAGTAAGTGGTGATGACTATGACGTAACATATGAGCATGCAAAAGATGCTGGAACAGCAACAGTAACTGTAACTGGTAAAGGAGATTATGAAGGAACTCCAAGCATGGATTATGTAATTACTCCAAGAAGAGTAATAATAATTCCTGCAAATAATAGCAAAGTATATGGCAAGCCAGATCCTTCACCAATTACTTCTTATGCAATTAAGTATAGTAAAGATACTACTCAAGCAGGCCTTGTTACTGGTGAAGTTCCAACTGAATCAGGAGAACTTGCTAGAACAACTGGAGAAAGCATTGGCTCTTATCCAATAGTTCAAAACACATTAAGATTATTGAATAGTACTACTTATAAAGCAAGCAACTATTCAGTAGACTATGATACAACAAAATCATTTACAATTCAGGAAGTACCTCTATCAGAATTTGCAACGGTTACTTTAAATCCAACTACTTATACGTATGATGGAACACCAAAAGAGCCAACAGCTACAGTGACATTAACTGATAGTACAGTACTTGTATATGGTACAGATTACTATGTAACTTACGAAGACAATATTAATGTTGGTCAGGCTACAGCTAATATAATCGGAATGGGCGGATATACAGGAACTATTCGTAAGCCATTCACGATTACAGAAGCAACAATAACTGGTGGCGTAGTTCTAGATGGAACTGGAGAGATTGGAACAGGAGTAGTTGCAGTAGTAACAGTAAATCCATCTGATGCGGAATTAACGTATCGTTGGTACATTACAGATACTTCTGGAGACACTGTAAATGGAACACTAATACCAGACGAAAATACTAAGACTTTAGAGATTAAAGAAGAGTATGATGGAAAATACATTTATGTGGTAGTTAACGCAGAAAAGCCAAATTACACTGAGACTTCATTTATATCAGACGGAACTGTAGGCCCTGCAAGAGAACTAACTCCACCATCAACACCAGTTGTTACTGCAAAATACAATAATTCTACTGGCGAAGTATATACAAATGGAACATGGACCAACCAAAATGTTTGGATAAATGTTAAGAGCACAGATGCTAGTGGTATAGCATACTATGAATACTCAACAACGAGTGAAGAGTATGGATTTACTACTATGGGATCAGTTAGTGCAGATGGTTCTTCATCTATTACATTAAATACAAGTCAAAACTTAGTAACATATTACTTTAGAAGTGTAGATAATTCAGGAAATATTAGCGGAACTTCAAGCATAATAGTTGCAATAGATAAAGAAGCACCAACAATAGTTGAATTGTTACTATATCCAACTGGTTGGACAAAAGACAGTGTTAAAGTAACTGCTTCTGCAACCGATTCATTATCTGGAATTAACGGATATTTATTCGGAGCAAGTGGTGCTAACGTATTCACAGAAGTAGACAATACACACCATACTTCTCAAGATGCAACATATAGTTCAAATGTAGCAGGATACATATTTGCTGTAAGAGATGAAGCAGGAAATATTGCTACGAGGGAGTTCTCTGTTACTGGAATAGATAATGTTCCTCCTGTAGTAAATGTTGATGAAGTTCCTACAGACAATGATGAAGAAGTAGTAGTTAATATCGAAGCACATGACCCAGATATTGATACTAATGGAGATTCAATACCTGATTCACCAGGTTCTGGAATAGAGGATGTTACAATCAATAATGAGGATGTAGATACTACTACAAATCCAAGCGGTGGTGAAGAAGGAACTACAACAATTACTGATGAGGGCACATATGTTGTTGAAGCTGAGGACGAGGGCGGAAATACAACAGACGTTGAATTTAACGTATATGCTGTTTACTATAGTGGAAACGGTGTACCTGGTTCAATGCATAAACAAGTTAAGTATGAAGATACTTCAGTAACAATCAAAGCTAATGGATTTATAACGGATAAATATACATTCCTAAGCTGGAATACTAAAGCAGATGGAACTGGTATAACTTATATGCCAGGAGATACATACTCGGGTACAGCAACTATAGTATTGTATGCTCAATGGCAGAAGATATCACATCAATTAGATACTGTAGTTCTAGATGCTTATGACATTCCATTCACTGGTGAGCAAGTTACACCACAAGCAAGAGTATATAACGAACTTGGTGAACTTCTAACAGAAGGAATTGATTATGAAGTAAGCTATAGTAACAACATTAATGTTGGAACAGCAACTGTAATTATTACTGGTATTGGTGATTACGAAGGACAAGAAAAAGTAGTGGAATTCAATATCTATGGAGTTGATATCACCAAGAATATAACAGCAGAATTAGACAATACGTTGTTCATATATGATGGAACTCAAAAGAGACCAAATGCAATAGTAACTTATGGTACTACTGTATTAAAGGTTGGTGTTGATTATTATCCAGTAAGATATGAGAATAACGTTAAAGCAGGAACAGCAACTGCAACTATCGTTGGTAAAGGAAGCTACTATGGCGAGATTACGCTTGAATTTATAATCGCTAAAGCTGATAGAAACTTAAAGGCACACAACATTATAATGAATGTTGGTGAAACAAGAGTTCTTGACTTTACTTATGATGGAGAGCTTGGAAATAATCCACCTGTATTAACATCTTCTAATACAACAATTGCTACTGCAACTGTTACTGGAAATGTAATGAGCGTAAGAGGTGTTAAGGAAGGAAACGTAATACTTGATGTATCAATTGATGAATCTGAGAACTATAAAGCAGCAGAGGCTTCAGTACAAGTAATCGTTAAGAAAGCAGGTTCATCAGGAGGCGCTACACCAGATGGTCCATTGTTTGGAACAATTCTAATCAATGATGACGCTGAATATACAGTTACTCCAAGAACATTACTATACATTTCAGCACAAAATGCTGCATACATGTATATTAGTGAGACAAATACTAAACCTTCAGCAGATAGTTCAGGCTGGTTAGATTATAGTACAAGGCTTCCTTATGTATTTAGTAGTTCATTTGGTACTAAGACAATATATGCATGGTTCAAAGATTCAAATGGAACTGTTTCTGAAGTTGCTTATGATACTATAATGCTTGTAGACAGATACAGTCTTGATGATGAAGAAAATGGACATGGATATGATGAACCGGCACATGATAGCATCTTATATGATAAGACAGAGATTAATAAGTTGCCTCCATCAACAGATTATGATGAATTCAGAAATAATGGTATTGATGTTAAGGTAGTATTCAATCAGCAAGATGTTCTTGTAAACGAGACAAGAAGTGGAGTAGATTACTCTACAATTAGATATGGTTATAAGAACCTTGATGATGGATCATCTTCATATACTTGGCTTGATTCTGGAAACATTATTACAAACTTGAAGTATGCTACAACTTATGAAATTGTAACAGAAGCTTCAGATAATGCTGGAAATGGTCCTACGATGTCTATGCCTTATGTATTTAAGACAGAGTCTAAGTATGGAACAAGTATCACGTTGAAAGATAAAAATGTTCAATATGATGGATTAGCACATGAATTAGATAAAGCTGTAATTGATCTAGTTGAAGGCAAGCCATTAACAGGCACATTGACATATAGCTATTATAAGGATAAAGAGCATAACACAACACCAATATATACGGTAGTTACTGTTGGAATCGGCCAAGCAGTTAGAACCGGAACAGCACCAACAGAACCAGGAGTATACTATGTTGTAGTAACACTTGAAAACGACAATAGCTACTTTGATACAGTATCTGAAAATGTTGGAGAGCTACGTATTGGATGGTACATTGGAACTGGAAACCAAAATGTATTCGCTTATATTGAGGAAAATCCTTCAGGCAGTGATACGTATGTATTACATGTAACCGGTGACGGCGAAATGAAGAGCTTAGAGGATATTAAGAAACAAAATCCTGAAGTTGAGTATACATATTGGGAAGAGTATAAAGACAAGATTACCAGCCTAGACATTGGAAGCGGCTCAGATGATGACATTAGAAATATTGGTAGTGAGGTATTCTCTGATTTACCAAATATAACTAAGATAATTATTCCTGATTCTGTAACTAAGATTGGTGATGGAGCATTTGAAGGAGATAGCGGTGTAACATCAAATATCGTTATTCCAGCAGGTGTAAATCAAATAGGTAGTAACCCATTTGCAGGAGTAAATAACACGGCATTCGAAGTAGTATATGGAAATGAGTCTTTTGATACTATAAATGGTGTATTAGTAGATAAAGATCATGAAAGATTAATTTCTTATCCAGGCGGAAATGTTGCAACCCAGTATACAATTCCAGATGGAATTACAACTATTGAAGATGCTGCATTTAAGGATAGCGATAATCTACAACGTGTTATTATTCCTGATGGAGTAACAACTATAGATGCACAAGCATTTGCTGATTGCGATAACTTAAGAATAGTTGAAATTGAAGATTGTATGAATAATGACGCAGAGAACTTGTCTAAAGTTGGCAATGATGCATTTAGCAATATTAGTAATAACTCTATTATCTACACGTTCTCTAAAGAGATTGCAGATGTATTTGAAAAGAACGTAGATTATGATCCTAATAAGACAAAAGTATACTATCCTCCAACGATTAAGGTTCATCCAGCAGATGCTAACGGAGCAGTTAATAGCCCACTTAAGTTTACAGTGGTAGCAGAACCTGGATATCCAGAAGACCTTAACTACAAGTGGTTTACAATTCATGAGGATATAAGAGCAGAAGCACAAGGAACCGGCGTAACAACAGATACTTACATTACAAATGACTTACAGATGACCAATAATGGCGATAAGGTATTTGCAATCGTATATAACGACGAATACTATCTAAATAAAGGCGAAGGTCATGTAAGTTCAAATAAAGCAACAATTCACATCTTAAGTAATGCATACTACAAAGTAGAGCACGGAACATCAAGCGAATACTACTTTGACAACTTAGATGATGCATTTAGAAAAGCAGAGAGTGGTGACAAAGTAAGAGTAATTAAGAACGTGCCTTCAAGCCCTGGCGAAGGTGAAGCAGTACTTGCTGGAAATAAGAATGTTGAGTTAGTATTAAACGGATTTACGATTAATATGACTGATAAAATTTTAGTACAATCTGGTTCAACATTAAATATTACTGGCAATGGAAGCATCAGTAAGACTGGTGGATATATAATCGAAAATGCTGGCACGGTAACATTAAATGGTTCATTTGAAATAAATAATGCAAGCGGAAGCGGTATTAAGGGAACATCAGGTTCTGTAACTAATGTTTCGAATGGAACAATTAATGTAATGACAAATGGCATTAGCGTGGCAGATGGTAGATTAAATATCACAGGAGGAAGCATAAATGCTACTTCAACCAGTGATGAAACTTATGGTATTTCACTAACTGATGGAACAAGGTTTGCAATGTCAGGCGGAGAAATAACAGCAAGTAGTTCTATAGCTGATAGTCAGGCAGTAATTGCAGCAATTTACATTAATGAAAATGTAAATGGAAGAAATGAAATTTCAGGAGGTACAATCTCAGCAACTGGTGCTACGGGTGTTAATAACGGTTCTGGTATAGTAAATGCTGGAAAATCAGATATTACCATCCAAGGCGGTAGAATTGAAGGAACTAAAGCAGGTATTGAAAACTCATCAACTAATAGTTATGGCGACTTAACTATTAGAGGCGGAGAAGTTTCTGGCGGAACTTATGGTGTACTAAATGACGCAAGTGGAGCTAAAGTAATAGTTGGAACAGAAGGCGGAGAAGTATCTACATCTGTACCAAAAGTACAAGGTGAAACTGTTGCAGTATTTAATACAAGAAATAACAATACACTTGAGTTCTATGACGGTAAGTTACTATCACATTCTGACTTAATCGTATATCAATGTGTAAGCAATACAACATTAACGATTGATCCAACTGCAAAAGATATTTATACAGAATCTGGACATGGAAAAGTTAAAGTTGAAACTGGATACAGCATTGTTATTGATAAAGAAGGAACATACAATAGAGCAACGTTATCAGCAGAAACACCGCCAGAAACGAAAACATTACAAGATCAAACTGTAAAGGTTGATGAAAGAGCAACGTTCGAAGTAGAAATAACTACAGAAGGACATCCATCAGACTATACATTCTCTTGGGAAGTAAGTACTGACGGTGGCTCGACATGGACTCCAGTAACTGTTGGAACAGGTATAAATACATCTACATTTACTACACCTCCTGCAACTGAAGAAATGGATGGATATAAGTATAGATGTAAGATTATAAATGGAACAACAGTATCGTATACAAATGCTGCAAGGTTAATAGTTGATCTTGGAGATGCGTATGCAAGACAAAGACCACTTGTAAGAGTAATGTACAAGAATGGTGCTAGAGTTGTAAGAAATGATGGAAACAACAAGTACGTAGACATGCAAGTTATCATCAAGTCGTACTCAGAACTTAAAGAAACAACACTATCATTTAATGGAACAACTACAAACATTCTTGCTAGCGATTATGAGTCAACAAGCTTTACGGTTAATAAGACAGCAAGTGGAGACAAGATTGCAAGTGAGATACATCCAGACGTATTTGAATACAACTATGCATGGGATATAGTAACTAAAGTAAATGGTTCTATGACAGTATATGCAAAAGATATGAACAACAACGACAGTAGAGAAACTCAGACAATTGATATCTTATATGACCTAAGAGTTGATAAGACAATATCTAAGTTATCTGACAAGAACAATGATTTAGTAATTACATTCTTTGCAAATAGACCAGTAAGGTATGTAGATTCAGATGGCTATGATGTACCACAGAGCGACTTGAGAAATGCAGAAAATACAGCTTACTCATTGAAGTATACATACATGCCAAGAGAAGGATTCCCAGAGACAACGTTCAACTTTGAAGATGAATTTGGAAACAAAGCATCATGCACAGTCGACGCAGTTCAAAGGGTAAGGTATAAGGATGTTATATTCAATGAAAATGGTACAGATATTACAGACCTTTCGGTACATGATGCATATAGTGTTGCTCAAGGCCTAGAATCTGAAACTGAAGTAAACGCAAATCTTGATGCACAATCAAGATATGGTGTAAACAGAGCACAGATTGATATGTTCATGGGTAGAGCAAGAGACTTAGGTGCAGCAGACATACTTTATGATGCAACTTCTTCAAAGACATTTGATGGAGTAATGCCAAAAGAAATGACCGCATCTGAAGTCAAAGATGAAGCTTACGACTATGTGGGCAATGAAAAGAACAACTATGTTGCAACTGTAGGTGAAAATGAGGCATTCATAGAGTTAGATAAAGACAAGAATCACCTAAGTTCTGAAGATAGGTCATATGTTGATGTAATCACAAAAGCATCAAGCTTATACAAGGGTGATGATATTTCAACATTTGATAAAGGCGACAACGTAAGACCATACATGTACAAAGACGAAACTGATAAGGCAATAAATGTTGATAATAATGTTAATGAAGCAACGTTTAGAGCTATAATTGTTGGCAATTAGTAGTTGCGGACAATATGGATCTAAAGGAGGTATGAATTATGATGACATTAAAAAACAATAATTCTCTAGCAACTTCTTTTAAAGAAGTTGCTAGAGGAAATAAAGGTATTTCACTAGTTGCACTTATTATTACGATAATTGTAATAGTTATACTTGCAGCAATTGCCTTAAATACGTTTTTCACAACAACAGAAACTCAAGCATTAAAAACCAAAGCACTAAATGAGTTCATAGAAATAGAAAATGCGGTATTCCAAAGAGGCCAAGAAAACAAGCTAGATTCTTCGGTGTACACATTGATTGGTACAGAATTAAGCAATAGCAGTGCTATGTTTGTAAATAATAAGAATTATGGCGATGGTTATTACTTAGTAAACAAGTATGAACTATTTGGTTTAGGTGTAAACTCAACTACTCATGACTACATCGTAAATTATAGTAATGGTGAAGTAACACTTGTAACACCTTACGTAATTGACGGAAAAAACATTTACACTAAGGACGATTTGATTTTTAGCGAAGTTGGAGATTCTGTTGTAGATATGGCAACTTACAATGAAGAAAAAGGTGTTAATGCACCAATTGTATTTACAGGAATGCTACCTGTCGTACAAGAAAATGGAAAATGGAAGATTGTATCTAAAGATGATGACTCATGGTATGACTATACTATAACTGAGCATGGTCCAAACAGGACTGCTAATGTAATGCTTTTAGATGGAGTAACTGCTAAAGATTCAAATGGCAGATACTACACCAATGAAGAATTACGTGGTATGAATCCACTCGATAGAGAGGGATTATATATCGAAAATGAAGGCAGTATGTTTGTATGGTTCCCAAGATACACCTATAAGATTGAATCTAACGGAACAAAGAGCATTGTTTATAGTAAATTAACTAATGATTACACATTAAATGGATACACTAAATCTCCGTCATTCTATTTTGGAGAGTATTCTGGAGCAACACCAGATAATGATAACGCAGGTTATGTAGCTGGTGGAAAAGAGCTATCTGGAATATGGATTTCAAAATATGAAGCTAAATATGTTTACTAAAGATAAAATAGCATAGAATTCTACTAAAGATAAAGAGCAATTCAAATTTACTAAAGACAAAGAGCAATTCAAATTTACTAAAGACAAATTCACGAAGTAGTGAAGCAAAGAAGGTTCTCGCAAAACGAGAGCCTTCTTTGTTTTTCTCTTTTTTAATCTATAACATTAATACCCTCGCACTGTCTTTTTTGATTAATTCGGGAATACTTCGTAGTGGCGCACTCTGGTGCGCCATATACAATGATTATAAAAGCCAAACGAACAGTGTTCGGGTATAAATGTTATATATTAAAAAAGAGGTCGCCCGCCTATAAGTTGGAAATTTTGCAAAGCAAAATTTCCTTCCACAAGCTCCATCAAACTCTTACTCTTTTTTAATCTATAACATTAATACCCTCGCGCTGTTCTTTTTGTTTATTTCATAGCGGACAGCACTGCTCGCCATGGATGATAGTGCGCCGCTACGATTCATTGCTACGAGGTGTGTAGTACATAGTTTCCCGAAGCGTCTTGCATTATATATCCATTAATCTCCATCATGATTAAATCTGAGGATATAGTTGAAACTGGAATAGTACTAAAGAATGAGCAAATGCTATTAAATGATGCAGGTGAGAATTCTTTTAAATAGCTATAGTAATGCAAGTATTGCTTTTCAATAAAGTCTGGATTTGCTTCGTTGTCTAATAAGTCCGCAAATGATAACTGATTATTATTTAATGTATCGTTTATTACCTCGGACACGGAAAGGAGAATTCTAGCTCCTTCATAGATGAGATTATTGCATCCTTTTCCATTTTCGTGTTTTAAGTTCCATGGGATGCAGTATATTTTTTTGTTTAATTGACGTGCATGTTTGGCAGTATTCATTGCACCACTCTTAAATGGTGCTTCAACTATGATAGTGGCACTAGAATGTGCCGCAATCAAACGATTTCGGTCTAAAAACGTAAAAGCTTGAGGGGAGGTATCATTACTATACTCAGAAACAATTGCGCCTCCATTGTCAATTATTTGCTTTATAAGCGATATTCTACTTCTGTTAATTGTTGCATCAAATCCTCCTGCAATATATGCGATAGTCTTTCCATTATTAAATGTTCCCTTATGTGCATTGGTATCGATTCCAAACGCGGCTCCACTTACTACAATTATATTTTTTGAGGAAATTACTTGTGCAATTTTTTGAGCGATAGAATTTCCTTCTTCGGATGAGCTTCTTGTGCCCACAATTGCTACGGAAGGTTCATTTAGAATGGCTTCGTCTCCTATGACATATAGCTTATCAGGGCAGTCTGGAAGAGAGAGAAGATTCTGAGGAAAAAGTGGATTTTCTTTTGTAAGTTCTTTTATTTCTAAATTGAGTCTTTTAAAAATCATCATTACTCCTTAATATGGTGAATCAATAATTGCTTTTTTGATATGATGTATCTTTTTTGAATTTATTATTTCAATTGCATCAAATCTGACTGGATAATTCTCGAGATTATATAAATATAAAAAGTATGATGCAGTTTTATATAGGTGTTTTGTCTTATAGTACGTGATTGCTTCTGCAGGATTTCCACAATTTGTATTTGTTCTAGTTTTGACTTCTATGAAAACAACTTCATGTGGTGCTATAGACCTATCTAGGGCTATTAAATCTATTTCTCCAAAATAGCAAGAAAAGTTTTTACATAGTATTTTGTAGTTTAAGTTTTCTAAATACTTGGCTGATATTATTTCGCCTTTGTTTCCAAGTTTCTTTTTGTAGTACATATGTTACCTCATATATTTTCGATCTAAATTTCTGTATTGAATTGCTTCTGCAATATGCTTGGGAGCAATATTCTCGCTTTTGTCTAAATCTGCAATTGTCCTTGCAAGCTTTAAAATACGGTCATGTGCCCTTGCGCTAAGGCCTAGTTTTTCAAATGCATTTTTAAGTAGTTTATTTCCTTCTTCATCGAGCGAGCAGTATTTTTTGATTAGTTCAGGAGTGAGTTCGGAATTAGAATGAATGCCTTCTTTTTTGTATCTTTTGAGCTGAATATTTCTTGCTTCATTGACCCTATTTCTTATCACTTCGGATGATTCAGCAGGTCTATTATCGGCTAAATCATCATACTTAACACTTTGAACCTCAATATGAATATCGATTCTATCCAATAAAGGTCCACTGATTTTATGCAAGTATCTTGATATTTGCTCTGGTGTACAGGAACATGGTTTGTCTTTTGAACCATAGTAACCACAAGGACACGGATTCATGCTTGCGACTAGCATTACGTTAGAAGGGTAAGTGATAGTAGAGGCAGTCCTACTAATTGTGATTTTTCCGTCTTCTAGAGGCTCACGTAACAGCTCTAAAATGTCTCTTTTAAATTCGGGAAGTTCGTCTAAGAATAATACTCCACAATGAGAAAGTGATATTTCTCCGTGGTTTTGGAATTCTTCCTCCGCCAACTAAAGCAGAGTTTGAAATGGTATGATGTGGACTTCTAAAAGGTCTAGAATAGATAAGAGGAACATTGCTAGGAAGCGTACCTGCAATGCTATGAATTTTAGTGACTTCAAGTGCTTCTTCAAATGTGAGTTTGGGAAGAATCGAAGGTATTCGCCTTGCCATCATTGTTTTACCGTGAGCCGGGACTACCAATAAGTAAACAATTATGACCACCGCTTGCAGCGATTTCTAAGGCGCGCTTGATATTTTCTTGCCCTTTGACGGCTGAAAAATCGGGAGAATGAGATAGATTTGGAAGATTATTAAAATCTATGTTTGAATGAAATGGTTCTATAGGAGAAGAATTATTTAAATGTCCAATTACTTCGCTTATATGTTTGGCTGGATAGATTTCTAAGCCTTTGATTACACTTGCTTCTAATCTATTATCGTAAGGAATTATAGCTTTTTTTATGCCTAAGTTATAGGCTTCGATACACATGGGTAAAACGCCGTTTATTTTATTGATTGTTCCATCTAGGGATAATTCTCCGACGAAATAATAATTATCCAGAACTTCAGAATCAAATATTTCCATATCTGCTAGAAGTGCTAATGCGATTGGTAAATCAAAAAATGATCCTTCTTTTTTAAGATTAGCAGGAGCTAAGTTAACTACTACTTTTCGACTAGGTAGATCGAATCCCATGTTTTTAAGGGCGGCTCTGACACGTTGCTTTGATTCTTTAATAGAGATATCTGGCAGTCCAACTACATCCCAAGCTGGAAGACCGATTTGATACGTCAACTTGAATGCTAACAAGGTAGCCAGTAGTTCCTATGAGGGACATACTTTTAATTTTGGTGAGCATGTAGATTACACATTCCTTTCTTCAATGATGCTTTATAATATGACTATAACATTCTGGCTAAAAACGTCAAATTTTGTGGAAAAAAAGAGAAAAAAGCGGTAAAATGAAGTAGCTAAAGTAGGAGGGATTCTATTTGCGAAAAAAAATTATAAAATATTGTTTGCTAGTCTTTTTGATGACACTAGCTTGTATATATAATTGCTATTCTTTGGCTGATGAAGAGTATGAGGCTTTAACTTTAAAGGCAGAAGTTCTTGAAGCGGGAGATAGCGAAAACTATAATGACGGATATACTACATATTTAGTACAAAAGGTCAAAGTTAAGGTTCTAGAAAAAAGATTTTATGGTGAAGAAGCAGAGATAATATACTATTTAGAGGATGGCATTAATTCTCGCTTGCCATTATATGATAAATGTAAAAAAGGCGATATTGTGTATGTGTATGCAACGTATGAGGCTGGAGAGCTTAGCGTTCAGGCACTTGCTTTTTACGATAAAACGCCATGGGTTATTGGACTATTCGTTATATTTGCAGGACTAATTCTAATTATAGGTGGAAGCAAGGGTGTAAAAGCTTTAGTTAGTTTAGCAATAACGATTCTTTTGATTTTTATAGTATTGATTCCAAATGTGTTAGATGGTAAAGACCCTATTTTGTTTACTATATTAATATGTGTTGCTACTATTGCATTTACATTTTTAATTGTTTCTGGTATTACAAAAAAGACGTTAGTTGCGGTTATAGGAACTACTGCGGGAGTTGTAGCTGCTGGAATCTTGGGAGCTATTTTCTCTTATAGTATGAGACTTACAGGGATTAATGAACATGCGAGGATGCTATCAACAATTTTAGACCAGAGCAAAGAAATGATTAGTTTTAAAAACATAATGCTTTCTGCGATTATGATAAGTGCTCTGGGAGCTTGCATGGATGTGGGAATGTCTATTGCTTCTGCACTTGAAGAAATAAAAAGCAAAAAGCCAGAAATAAGTCGTAAGGAACTAATAAAGTCTGGGCTTAACATAGGTAAAGACGTAATGGGAACTATGACAAATACATTAATTCTTGCTTATGTAGGTAGTGCAATGCTATGTATTTTGTTGTATAATGCAAATGGTTTTGACTTTTCACTAATTATAAATGCGGAAGATATAACATCAGAAATACTAAAATCTCTTGCAGGAAGTATAGGATTGGTATGTACGATTCCTTTCACTGCAATTGTTGGTGGTATGATGATTGGCCAAAAACCAATTAAAGAGAAAAAAGAAAAAGAAGAAGTAGAAGAAGAAATAAAAGTAAGATACTTCAATGGCTAAGGAGGACTTTTAATTGAATAATAAAGGTGTTTGTAAAATAGTAATTGTTACACTAACTGCACTAGTTACGATGATGGGGTGCTATATAGTATTTAAGCTTTGGCTATATAATTCATTATTAAATGGTACATTTGAACTGAAGAAAGAGGCATCAAACTCTTCGACAGCACTTTCTGAAAAAGTAGCTAAAGTAAAAGGTATTATTGATAGCAGTTACTTATATGAATATGATGAAGATAGGCTTATGGATGGAGCAATTGAGGGAATGCTTACAGCTTTAGACGATCCTTATGCTGCATATTATAATGAACAAAAGTTTAAGACTTTTTATGATCAAAGTGAAGGAGAATATGTTGGAATTGGTATTTACATTACCTATGATGAAACTGCTGGCATGCCGATAGTTTTATTACCATTTGAGAATTCTCCTGCTGAGGAGGCTGGTATAAAAACAGGTGACTATATCTCTGAAGTAGACGGAAAGAACGCAGCAGACTATACTTATGAAGAAATGGTAGATGCAATTAAGGGAAAAGAAGGCACTAAGGCTAAGCTTACAATTATAAGAACAAACGAAGATGGAACACTAAATACAATCGATTTAGAAGTTCTTAGAAAGAAGATAGATATTAGTCCTATTGAAACGCAGGTATTCGATAACATTGGATATATTAAATTAACTTCTTTTGATGAGAGCTCATACAAGAAATTCTTTAATGCATATACCACTTTCATGACAAATCCAAAAATAAAAGGATTAGTGCTTGATTTAAGAGATAATCCTGGAGGAATTCTTCAAGTTTGTGCGAAGATTACAGACTTATTAGTTCCAGAAGGAAGAATTGTTTATACAATAGACAAAAATGGTAATGAAGAAGTAATAGAATCAGACGAAGTTCAAATAACAGTTCCTTTTGCAGTAATAGTTAATGGAAATTCTGCAAGTGCTTCAGAGATACTTACAGCTGCCGTTAAAGATTATGGCGTAGGAACAATCGTTGGAGAAAAGACTTATGGTAAGGGCGTTGTTCAAACATTAAAACCTATAAATGATGGAACATACCTAAAGTTCACAACGCAAGAATACTTCTCTCCAAAAGGCAACAAGATTCATAAAGATGGCATAACACCAGATGTTGAAGTTGAATTACCTGAAGGATTAAACTCACTATATAAAATCAAGAGGGATGAAGATACTCAGCTTCAAAAAGCATTAGAAGTCGTTAGAGAAAAGATACAATAAAATAAAAGCTTTCCACATAACACGTGGAAAGCTTTTTTAATTTTTCTTTGAAAGTCTAATATCGTCACCAAAAAATTTACAAATTCTATAATTTCCAATAAATCTAGATATTAGTCTGTAGTCATATACTTTAGAAAGCTTCTCTAAGTCAAAATTTGTGGAAATAATCGTTTTTTTGGTTGGATCTAATAGTCTGGTATTAATTATATTAAAAAGTTCCGTAAATTTGGCTGGAGTTGAATTCTCTGCACCTAAATCGTCGATTATTAAAAGGTCGGTGTTATATACATTGTCGTATAGTTCTTTTGCTGATGAATTTCCATCACTATACTTAAATTCAAAAATCTTATCTAGTAATAGAGGAGCTGTCTGATATAAAACGGTATGCCCATCTCTAATGATTTCATTTGCTATGCAACTAGATAAGAATGTTTTTCCGGTTCCAGTAGGACCGATGAATAAAAGGCTCTGAGTCTCTTTGCTATTGAAGCTTTTAACAAACTCTTTAGCCAAGTCGCATAACTTGGTGATATTTTCTTTAGGAGACGATTCGCCTTCCTTTGGCTTTTTGTCTGAAAATAGTGAAGAATCAAAATCCTCAAATGTAGAGGATTTTAAATTATTCAAGTTTGAAGAATTATATGTGATATCTATGATTTTTTGCTTCATACAAGAGCATCTTATTATAGAGTATCCATCATTAATGTATCCAGTATCTTTACACTTTTCACAATCATACTTTGGCAAAAAAGATTTGTACTCTTTTTGGAGTATAGACTCTTTTTTCTTTTTTAAGTCGCTTATCTTTTTTAGTAATGAGGAAACTTTAGCCTTTTTGCCTTCATCTTCTGCAAATAGAGATAATTTTGAGGCTTGAATACCAAGAGTTTTTATTTCTTCATCAATCTTTCTAAGTTCTTGATTTTTAGAGTAGATTTCTTCCATTGCTTGGTTGTATTCGTGCTCAAATATAGCCTTTTTCTTCTCGTAATTTTGTTCGATTGTTCTATATAATTCAGCGTTCAAAAAGGCTCCCTCCTTAGACTATAAATTTGTATAAAATCTATCTAAATCTGTGTATTGTGTATTTGTATTATCGAAAAACTTGTTAAGAGCAATTTGATCTGGGTTTGTTTTACTTTGCATAGCTTTAATCTCTTTTGCTTTTTGCTTTTGCTCTTTCAAGTAATTATTTACAGCGTCTGGCGTATCAAAGTTTTTCTCATGCCAATCGGTAATTATTTTATCTAAGTAATCAAAACTAAAATTGGTCTTTGAAGTAGTTTTCTTAAGTGCAATTTCAATAATGTCCATTGAATAATTATAATCTTTAGTCCATTTTTCAATGTACGCATCTTCATATTGCGAAAGATTTCGATTAATTCCAAGCTTCTTTGAAATAGACTTTTTAATTTTATTTGTACTTTCTGCCTCCAGGTAATATTTTTCTAGGTCATTCATTGTTTTAATCTTGTTTGTAGACCATCCTTCAGCTACTGCTTGAACATAGTTTTTGTGAAGAGCTTGTCTATCAAAGCAATATCTAAATAATGCAACCATAACGTCTTCATCAAACTGATATTTTTTAAATAAGTTATCTATATCTGAATACCATGTAGGAGACATTACTCCCTGGAAGAATGAAGAATTGATTTCATTAATTGCTTGAGTCCTAAGAACATTCTTTGAATTGCTAAGTGCAGCATCTTCTGGACTAGAAGTAAGCTTTAGAGTGTATAGTTTGTTGACTTCAATCTTTTTGACATCAGCAAGTTCAATTGTCTTATTTTTCTTAATAAATAAGCCTTGCTCTGTCCAGTACTTAATGCCTTCTTCGACCACTTTGATAGGAATCGAAAGCTTCTTTGATAAATCTAGCACTGAAATTTCGGAATCATATTTGCAAAGGAAAAGACAATATAAATAAATCTTAACGTAGTCTCCATTTGCACTGCATAAATACTCTGAGATAAAAACTTCCGGTATATTAATATCTGAAAACAACATTGAAAGGTTTTGCTCGAAATTCATACTATCTCCTCTAAAAATATAATCTTGTATAAAAAATGATATCGTTTTTAAATTATATTTGCAATTGTTTTTAGAGAAAATAGTTTTGCGGTTTACGTAGTTATTTCTTGTAAATATAGAGCTTTTGTGAACATAAAAACTTTATAACAGAAATTATGAAAGGCACGGCAGGTTGTCCATTGATTCCGGCCGAAAGAAGTAAAATTGGAGGTAAAGTTATTATGATTACTATTCCAAAACTAATAAAAAAGTCAACCTGATTTATGTAGAGAAGCATAATTATAAATGCGGAAAAAATGGCTACTGGTAATAAAGATTTGTAATCTATTATGCCAAGCAATTTGGGCTCAAATTTGTAGTTTAGAGGAAAGTAGAATTTTTTATCCATGGTATCACCTTATAATAGATCTTAAGCCAGAGATTCCAGAAGAAAAGTCTGTGGATATTCCTGTGCCATTAATGAACTCTTTAACGAACTGGTTTGATTTTAGGAGTGCATAGGTACTACCTATAAGTAGAAGTTTTCCAAACATGCTTGCGCTGTTTTCCTTAATAATCACAAATACTAATAGCATAATGAGCGAAATAATAACCTGAATCAATAATAAAGAAAAGAAGCTTTTAAGCCAGCTTCTGAAAAGTCCTGAGGTTGGTTTATTGATTAGACATAGGATTGCAAATGGAGAAAGCATGACTAATATTTTGGTTAAAACATATCTAAATGCAAAGGTAATCATAAGAGAAAACGAAGAAATTGAGATCATGCTTGAAAGTATGCCATCAAAAGAAAAGATGTTGAAATCAGAAGAACTTTTACTAGAAATTTTATTAATCATTGTTTGAAAGTTGATACTTTGACCTGTTATATTGTGGCCAAGATCACAAACGAAGCTAGATATTTCATGAGTGAAGGATACGATACTAGAGCAAATAGTAAGAGAAAATGAAACTAATATGGCAATAACTAAAGTCTTGATTATAAACTGATAAGGTGATTCAACTTCAGTGCCTGAATAATATGAGGTGAATCTTCGAATAGCATAATAGAGCACAAATGCTGTTAAGAGAGAATTCGCCAAAACAAGTAATCCTGTATTTAGGTTATCACCAACGATTCGCTCAAGACTAGTATTCTGTATTAAGTCGGAATCCAGAAAAAGTAGTTTGTCTAGCTCCGGCATGATATTTTTATCGATTGAATTAAATAACGAACCACATAAACTATTAATGGTATTAAGAATGGTTTCACCAATGTTTATAGTACTAGTTGCGACTTCTTCTTCCATGTGGCTCACTTCCTTTATTGCTTACCTGTAACTAACAAACTTACGGCACTTAATATAAGGTCAACTCCTAGAATAAAAGCATAGGAGAATAGTGTGCTTTTAATTAGCTTTTTGCCGAGTTATTATTCTTTCTTCATCTCCGAAGCTAAATTTTTTCATAAGGACGCCAGTACCAATAGCAACTGCTGCTGCCGGAGTAGAGAGCTTAATTATCCAGCTTTTAATATTTGTAAGCCCAGTGTTTAATGTTTTGACGAGTTTGGCTTCTGTAGCACAAAAAGCAACAGAGCAGCTCAAAATGAGAATAGCAAGAATTATAAAGAGAATTTTTTTAAACATTTTTTGCTCCTTTTAAAGAGGCCTATTTAATGTGACTTAAAATAAGTAGTTTAATGAGATTTGGCGCGTACTGTGGGGAAGTATTATCATACTAGTTCAGAGGCCAGATTATTTAAGTCACATTAGGTAGACCTCTTTTTTATGTGATTAATTTTTTATGAAAGATTTTTTGAAAGGTGGGGAATAATTTGAGTTAAAAAGTGATTCCATATTTAAAGGAGATAATTGGACGACTTGCGGCTTAAGGATTTCGAAACCATTTGAAATAAAACAAATTGCTTGAAAAGTCCTTAAATTTAAAGAAAAAGAATTGAAATCATATATGAATTCATGTTGAACCTGAGTTGACAATGTTTCAGAGATGTTTGAATTCTCGGACCTAAAGGATCTTAAGATATAACTGTATTTTGTTTCCTTTGCGTTTTCAGAAATGCTTTTTATATATTTTGTTTTGTCTTCTTTTCCGAGTTGTTTTTGTGCTTCTTCTATAGTAAACATG
>JAEEYG010000075.1 GCA_016291695.1 Clostridia bacterium
AAAGAGTAAGAGTTTGATGGAGCTTGTGGAAGGTAATTTTGCAAAGCAAAATTTCCAACTTCTAGGCGGGCGACCTCTTTTTTAATATATAACATTTATACCCGAACACTGTTCGTTTGGTTTTTATATTCATTGTCTATGGCGCACTTTAGTGCGCCGCTACTGTGCGCCGCTACGAATGCATACTATGATCCATGGCGAGCAATGCTCGCCGCTACGAAAGGCGCTTATATTTTGCTTACTGACTCTTTTGAAACTACCATTGGAATAAATGTTTCGTCTGATAGTGGTAGTTCTAATTTGTAATTGTATGATATTTTCAAAAATATGGGAGAACCATATTTTTGCTTTTTATTAGTGTAGTCAATTCGGAGATACTTGCTATCAAAGCCTTGGTTTAGCAATTCTTTTTCGAGTTTAGACTTTTCTTTGTTAGTGAGATACCCATATTCTTCCATCACGAAAACGTACTTTAAACATGTGGCAGATATTTTTTCGTACCATATGTATGGGCTTAATATCTTTACAGCCAGCACAATTAAAGACGATACAAGCATAATGCCGATGGCTATAATTATTGGTGTCGTAAGTATTTCACTACCTCTATTGTTCCTTTTAATCGAAATCACACCCTTATGTTATTAATTCGTTCAATATCACATCTTCATGGACATAAAATGTGAATAAATCAGAAAGCTGTTCTTCAAGAATTATAGGCTTTACTTTAACTTTGATTAAGCTATGAATAGTCATATTCTTTAGTCTTTCTTTTGTGTATGGATCATTAGTGCGTTTTTTACAAATGTTACAGTCTATTATTGATACCTGCTGAATTATCCCGTCCTTATTGCATAAATTATTATCTAGATTATAGTTTTTCATTAGCATGCTTTTGAGATTTTCTCTAAAGTCTTTTTTGCTATAGCTAAAGTAACCTAAGCTTGTTTGGTACTTGTTAACGGCTATAACAGCGGATTTATTAATTGAATACATGTCAAGCTTAATGCTATGGAGTAGAGAGCCAACTTCGCTCATAAATATTGCTATAATAAATATAAATATTGACAATATAACTGCTGTGAAAATTAAAGCTATAATGAATGCATTTCCTGAATTTGACTTCATAATCATTATTCCTTATTTAACTATATATTTACTAATATCTCTATTATAAAGCGTATCCCATCTCTCAAATACATCTAATGAAACTCGCTTTGTGTCGGCACCATTTACGTTTACTGCTTTAAAAACTAGTTGATAAGGCCTATCTATTCTTGTAAATAATCTATTCTCATCAATCTGGAAAGCATCATTAGATTGTTTTCTTAAAGTGCTCCAAGAGTGTAAAGTCTGTTTTGTACCATAAGGTATGACATAGGTCATTTCGTATGTGCTAACTCTATCAGCTGTTGAAGAAGGGGATATGCTTATATTTTTTGAATACATCTTCTTGAAATCATCTAATCTTGAGAATCTTGTTCTAACATTTCTAGACTTTGGCTCGTCCCATTCGAATTGTTTGGTTAAACTATCAAATGTGAAAATAGAGGAATCGCCATCAAATGAGAGACCAAGCTTTCCTTCAAAATTTTCGACTTCGATTTTCATTCTAATGGTCTGGCCTGCGCATATAAAATCTGCTCCATACTTTTTTGATTTAAACAGTGCTGAAGAACTGCTTTGAGAGTCAATTTTCGTAATTTCAATATTTGTGATATATGGAGGTAAAATGTCTTCGTATTCTGTATATTTTGAATCAGATACTCTGTTGTAGTAGGTTTCATCTTCTTCCTCTTCTTCTGGAATTCCATAAAAGTATATTGTGATTTGATCATGTGCAGTATCAGTGTAGGCTCCATCTGTTGAGAATTTTGTGTAAAGGTAAGATTTTACTTCCAAATCTATTACCACAGTACTATCAGTGTCTTTTTTAAAATATGAATATAAATACTCGGAAGAAATTGACACGGTTTCTGCATCTTTGACTTCGGAAACTTTTTGGCCATTTATATAAAGTTCTGAGCAGAATTCCTTTATGTGTTCCTTCTTAGCATAATCTGTTAAGCCTAAAACATTTGAACAAAACTTTATTGGAATATCAATTTGGGTGTCTTCCGGATCTGGTACAATTACATTACTCTCCACATCTATATATGACTTAATACTGGCATCTCCTGCCATTGGTGGAATCATAAAATTGGCTGACCATTTTTTATTATTTATGTCGTACCTTTGAGTGTATAGCGTTCCATAAGTCTTCCAAGTGGCGTAGTTTTCTAGTCGAATTTTATTTAGACCTATATCTTGTGCGG
>JAEEYG010000076.1 GCA_016291695.1 Clostridia bacterium
GATATTACAAATAATTGCTCCAGTAGCAATAATTTCAATAATGAAAGATGGATTTGAAGCTAAAATTTGGAAAGCTTATAAAACAGAATTAATTAATACTTATAAGGATGCATTTATTAGGATAGCGGCGATGTATTTTGCATTCGCATTTATATCTGTTGCGTATAACAATTTAGATCAATTATTTGCGGGTGCTCCTGAAACAGATGGTTTTACAAAAATATTATTATACATGTTAATTATATGGTCAGCACTTAAGTTAGGAAAAGAATTACCTAAACTTATTGATAAAGTATTTGATACTCATATGTCTGATAGTAAAAACCTTGGCCTTGGACAATTCCTTGCTACTGCAGGTGGAATTGCCGGTGGATATGGACTTGGTAAATTAACTGGAGCCGTTTCTGGTGCAGCAACAAGATGGAGAAATTCAAGAAATGCTGGTATGGGATTCTGGAGAAGCTTTGGTAATTCAGCACTAGGTGGATTTAGTGGTTCAATTACTGGTGGAATTAGTGGCGCTGTAGCCGGTTCTCATTTAAAAGGTGATAAGATTAAAGATTACTTTACAACTGGTGGAAAAGTAATATCCGAAGGATGGCGCACAGGTTCTCCTGGAATTGCTGGATACTGGATGGGATTAAGAGAAGAATATGGCGGTGGCGGAGCTAAGAAAGAAATGACAGAACTTGAAGCTTTAGAGAAAAGAAAACAACTTGTGCTTAATAGAGCCGGCAAGCAAACATTTACTGAAGCAGATGGAAATGGTGTAACACTTGATTTAAGCAAGGATAGAGGATCTGCAGTTGCTGCTGCATTGAAGACTGATACTAGAAATGGTGAATTACAAGATATGTTGACACAGGCACAAAAAGATCCAAGTTTATCATATACAGATAAAAGTGGACGTAAATGGACTACATCAGAGATTCGTACTGAAATTAAGGCAAGAGAAACTGCTCTTGAAGGATATTATGATTCTATGGTAGGAGATGCACTAAACGGGGATACTCAAGGTACTGGCTCATATACATCATTAGCTAAAGGGTATGCTAGACAACATGCTTCAAGTGCGGGTACTACTGCTGCAGCTCTTGAACAGCAACTAGTTAGAAATAGTGCTGCAACGCTTAGAAGAAGAAAAGCAGAAGCTGCAATTAAGGAAAACAGTATTTCAAGAACGGGTGCTAGTTCTTCTGGAGGTGGTAAATAATGGATTATTTAATACCTGCTAATAGTAAAAAGGGTCAATTATATTTTAACTTATTTAAAGGAATAGATTTAATCATTCTTTTGATAGGTGGATTACTTACTACACTTACATTATTTATTATAAAGGGTGATGGATTAATACTAATTATGATTAAACTATTGCCTATAATGACTAGTTTGTTTCTGGTATTTCCAGTTGCTTATTATCATAATGTAAGAGTGTTTATAAAAGAATTATATGTATATTTGTCTAGTAGAAGAAGATATGATTGGAAAGGTTGGTGTATGAGAAGTGTGGGGAACGAGCAAGCCTCAGGGCCAAATAAGTAGTGCAGCAAAAAAATATGCTGAAGATTGGCTTCCTGTAAGAGGAATACAAAATGGTGAAATTATTTTAGATAATGGATCTCGTGTTACTGGTGTAAAAGTAAGACCAAGAAATATATTTATCTTGGATTATGATTCACAAAATAATGCAATATTTCAATTAAGAAATTTCTATAATGGTATAGATTATCCATTTTGGTTAATAATTTCTGATAGACCTGTTGATATTAACGTATATTTAGCTCAACTAAAATTACTTTATAATCAAGTACAATATCCTTCAATTAGGAAACTTGTAAGAGAAGATATCGATAAAGCAAATTTATTTATGGGAAAAAGTGTTGGAGTAACTGATACTGAATACTTCATATTATTCAAAGATGTTAGACCTGAATTAATCCAAAAGAAAATACAAAACTTGATTTCAAGTCTTGCTGCTGCTGGATTACAATCAGCACAAGTAAGTAATGATGATTTAAGAACTCTATTAGATGGATTTATGAACGGTGGAGACACTACTAATTTTGGGACGGTGATGACATCATGAGTGTAAGTTTTAAGAGTCAAATAGCTCCAAAAGGGCTTGAATTTAAACCAACTGAGTTTATTATTAGTAATAAGCATTGTGCTATTTTAACAATAATTAGTTATCCTAAATCAATTAATGAAGGATACCTTGCTAATATATCTCAATTATCTGGAGTTAAAATATGTATTAAACATATACCAATTGCATTTGATATCTTATCAAAAATGCTTAATAAAGAAATTGCTGATATGAAAGCAAGATATGCAAATGAAAAAGATAATACAATGCAAGAACAAATCAGACAAGATTATGAAAGTATTGAAGGATTTATTCAAATGTTAGTTGCTACTCAAGCAAGA
>JAEEYG010000077.1 GCA_016291695.1 Clostridia bacterium
ATCACCCTCATGGTGGTGGTGAAGGTAAATCACCAGTTGGACGTCCAGGACCAGTTACTCCTTGGGGTAAACCAGCTCTTGGATATAAGACAAGAAATAAGAAGAAAGCTTCTAACAAATTTATTGTTAAGAGAAGAAATTCTAAATAAGGAGGAAATCGGATATGTCAAGATCGCTTAAAAAAGGACCTTTCGTAGATCCTAAGTTGCTTGCGAGAATCGAAAAGATGAACGAAGAAAATAAAAAAGATGTTATTAAGACATGGTCTAGAGCATCTACGATTTTCCCTCAAATGGTTGGTCATACAATAGCCGTTCATGATGGCAGAAAGCACGTTCCAGTATATATTTCTGATGAAATGATTGGACATAAGCTTGGAGAATTTGTTCCAACAAGAACATTTAAGGGACACAGTGGTGATAAAGCTACTGCAAGTAAGTAATAAAATATAAGGTAGGAGGAAAATAAAGTGGAAGCAAGTGAAGCTAAAAAGACTAAAACTACAGCTAAGAAGACGGAAGCTAAAAAGACTGAAGCTAAGAAAACTGAAGCTAAGAAGACAACTGCTACAAAGACTGCTGCAGCAAAAGCAACTACAACTAAAGCTGCTACAAAGACTGCTGAAGCAAAGAAAACAACAACTAGAGCTAAAAAAGAAACTTCTGAACCTGCTGAAGTTAAAAAGCCAGCAAAAGCTGCTGCAAAACCTGCTGTAGAAGTTAAAGAAACATCTAATAAAGTTGAACTTACAACAAATAAAGCTAAGAGAAAAGCTAAAAAAGAAGCTCTTAAAGCTGAAAAGAGACTAGCTCCTAGCGCTACATTAAAGAATGCTAGGATTTCTGCTAGAAAAGTTAAGATAGTAATCGATAACATTAGAGGAAAAAATGTTAATGAAGCAATTGCTATTCTTAAATTCACACCAAAGGCTGCATCTCCATTAGTTGAAAAATTATTAAAATCAGCTATTGCTAATGCTGAATTTAATAACAACATGGATAGAAACAAGTTATATGTTGCTGAAGTATACGCAAACCAAGGCACAACAATGAAGAGAATTAGAGCAGCTACACAAGGTAGAGCTAATAGAATTAGAAAAAGAACTTCTCATATTACAATAGTTCTTAGAGAAAGAGCTTAAGTAAGAAGGAAAGGAGGATAATATTAATGGGACAAAAAATGGACCCACATGGTTTAAGAGTGGGAATAATCAAAGATTGGGACTCTAAATGGTATGCTGGAAAAGATAAGTATTCAGAATACTTAGTAGAAGACTACAATCTAAGAAAAGAAATTTCAAAGAGACTTGCAGTTGCTGGAATTTCTAAAATCGAAATCGAAAGATCTGCTAAGTCAACAAGAGCTAACGTATATGTTGCTAAGCCAGGTCTTGCACTTGGTAAGAGTGGAGAAGTTGTTAATAGAGTAAGAGACGACTTAAAGAAAATATTTAAGAAAGAGATTGCTATTAATATCATCGAAGTTAAAAACGTTGATATAGATGCAACTTTAGTTGCTGAAAACATTGCTTCTCAAATTGAGAGAAGAATTTCGTACAGAAAAGCAATGAAACAATGTATGACTAAAGCTATGAAAGCTGGAGCTAAAGGTATCAAAACTCAATGCGGTGGTAGACTTGCAGGAGCAGAAATAGCAAGATCTGAATTCTATAAAGAAGGTACAATTCCTTTGCAGACATTAAGAGCTGATATCGACTATGGATTTGCAGAAGCAAACACAACTTATGGAAAAATAGGTGTTAAAGTTTGGATATATAAAGGTGAAGTACTTCCTGAAAGAAAAGCAGAAGGGGGTAGAAAATAATGCCATTGATGCCAAAAAGAACAAAACACAGAAAGCAAATGAGAGGCCATAACAGAGGAAGAGCAACAAGAGGAAATACAGTTACTTATGGATCATTTGGATTAGAAACTTTAGAAGCAGCATGGATTACTTCAAACCAAATTGAAGCAGCCAGAATTGCTATGACAAGGTTTATTAAACGTGGTGGTCAAGTTTGGATTAAAATTTTCCCAGACAAGCCAATTACAAAGAAGCCTGCTGAAACAAGAATGGGTTCAGGAAAAGGTAGCGTTGAATATTGGGTAGCTCCAGTAAAACCAGGAAGAATATTGTTTGAAATGGATGGCGTTTCTGAAGAAACTGCTAGAGAAGCTTTCAGACTAGCTGGTCACAAATTACCTGTAAAAACTAAATTTGTTGATGCAAGAAAAGAAAAGGATGGTGAAAACGGTGAAGATTAGTGAAATAAGAGAAAAATCTCCATCGGATTTAGCAAATTTAGAAGCAGAGCTAAAACAGGAATTATTTAAATTGAGATTTCAAAATGCTACAAATCAATTAGCTAATCCGATGAAAATCAGAAGTGTAAAAAGAGATATAGCAAAGATTAAAACAGTTCAAAGAGAAAAAGAACTTAAAGGAGAATAATTTTTAGAAAGGAGTTTATGTCATGGAAGAAAGAACAGCACTTAGAAAGACCAGAGTAGGTAAAGTTATAAGTGATAAAATGGAAAAGACTATTGTTGTTGCAGTTCAAGACAGTTATAAGCATCCAAAGTACGGAAAAATCATGAAGAGAACATACAAATTAAAAGCTCATGATGAACAAAACGAATGCGGAATTGGCGACACAGTAAGAGTTATGGAGACAAGACCTCTTTCTAAGGATAAGAGATGGAGACTTGTAGAAATTATTGAAAAAGCTAAATAGTCAATTTGCGTGAAAATCGGCATCTCGCTTTGTCACTGTGAATGACTTCGGTGCTCAACGTACCATCTGTACGTTTCCGCGCCTCACAACGCAAAAAAATCCAAAATCTAACGATTTTGCTTCGTTTTAGAATTTCAAGCTTCGTAGCGGCGCACAGTGTGCGCCAAAGAGAAAAATAAAATTTTTCAAGTAATAATCAATGGTCGTTTTGAAAATCGAAGAAAGATAAATAAAAGTAGAGCTTTCTTCAAAATTAGTATATTGCAAGGAAACAAGGTGCGAGGAGCGCAGTCGTATGTTATACGTCGAGCACCGCAGACACCGCAGTTGACGAAGCAAGATGCTGATTTTCAAGAAAGCGACCAAGGAAGGAGATAAATAAAAATGATACAACAACAAACAGTTCTAAGAGTTGCTGACAACACAGGCGCTAAAGAATTAATGTGTATCAGATGCCTTGGCGGTTCTTTTAGGAAGTTTGCTAACATCGGTGATGTTATAGTAGCTTCTGTTAAAAGTGCAGCTCCAGGTGGAATGGTTAAAAAAGGCGATGTTGTTAAAGCTGTTATAGTTCGTTCTAGAAAAGGACTTCAAAGAGCAGACGGTTCATACATCAGATTTGATGATAATGCAGCTGTTATAATCAGAGAAGATAAAACTCCTAGAGGAACACGTATATTTGGACCAGTAGCAAGAGAATTAAGAGAAGGAGATTACATGAAAATTCTTTCACTTGCTCCAGAGGTTCTATAATTGAGAAGAATTTAGATATGGTTAATCTAAATTTACGTCAAAAACTGCATATTGCAAGGAAACAAGGTGCGAGGAGCGCAGGCGTATGGAGGTATACGTCGAGCACCGTAGACACCGCAGTTGACGAAGCAAGAGGTAGTTTTTCACGAAAATTTTAAAAAGGTAGGTGTAAAAATGAATAGTATGCACGTTAAAAAAGGCGATACAGTAATGTGTAATAGTGGTAACGACGCAGGTAAGAAGGGTGAAGTACTAGTTGCTATTCCTTCTGAAAATAAAGTTATCGTTAAAGGCGTTAATGTTAGAAAAAAGCATGTTAAGCCTAGAAAACAAGGCGAAGCAGGTGGCATATTGGAAACTGAAGTAGCTATTCCAGCTTCTAAAGTTAACATCTATTGTAGCTCTTGCAAAAAGGGAGTTAGAGTAAGATATAAGGTTAAGTCGGATGGAACTAAAGTTAGAGTATGTGCTAGTTGCGGAAAAGAATTAGACTAAGAAAGGAGGTAATCGTAAATGACAAATTTACAAGAAAAATATGTTAAAGAAGTAGTACCTGCACTTGTTAAGAAGTTTGAATACAAATCAGTTATGCAGGCACCAAAGCTTGAGAAAATCGTTATTAACATGGGCGTTAGTGACGTAAGAGAGAATTCTAAAGCATTAGAAAATGCTATGAGAGACTTAAGCATTATTACTGGACAAAAGCCAGTTCCTACAAAGGCTAAGAAATCAATAGCAGGATTTAAGATTAGAGAAGGCCAAGAGATAGGTTGTAAAGTTACATTAAGAGCTGACAAGATGTATGATTTCGCATTTAAGCTATTTAATGTTGCACTTCCAAGAGTTAGAGATTTTAAAGGATTATCTCCAAATTCATTCGATGGAAGAGGAAACTACTCAATGGGTGTTAAAGAACAACTTATATTCCCAGAAATCGAATATGATAAAATCGATAAACTTAGAGGAATGGATATTATATTCGTTACAACAGCTAAGACTGACGAAGAAGCTAAAGAGTTACTTGCGCTTCTTGGAATGCCTTTTGCAAAATAGTGAATAATTAGTAGCGACGATCATTGATCGCCAAGGACGAAATATCTGTCCGCTACAAGAAGGGAGAAATAATAAAAATATGGCAAAAAAATCATTAATTGCTAAACAAAAATTAGCTCCTAAATATAGCACAAGAGCATACAACAGATGCAAAATCTGTGGAAGACCACATGCTTACATTCGTAAGTTTGGAGTATGCAGAGTATGCTTTAGAGAATTAGCTCACAAAGGCCAAATTCCTGGTGTTAAAAAAGCGAGCTGGTAATATAGAATTTAGAGAATTAGGAAACTAATAAAATAAATATTGAACTAAATTAAGTAAATGATGAAGTATCATCTATTTAATAAAAATGACTTGGTGTGATGGCAGTTTTTGGCGGCCATTGGTCGCCATGGCACATAATTGATATATCTCTTGCTTTGCAAGATAGATGTCACAATTTATTGTTATAAAATAAACGATATTTCATATTATTTAAGTTTAAACTAATTTATTTCAAATGAAAGGAGTACGATATGAACATTACTGATCCTATAGCAGACATGCTTACGAGAATTAGAAATGCAAATGCTCAAAGACATGATACAGTTGATGTACCTGCTTCTAAGCTTAAGAAGGCAATCGCTGAGATCCTATTAGACGAAGGATTTATCAAGTCTTTTGAGGAAATAGACGATAATTCACAAGGAATTATCAGAATTACTCTTAAATATGTTAATAAGCAAAAAGTTATCTCAGGTCTTAAGAGAATATCTAAGCCTGGATTAAGAGTATATGCAAGTAAAGATGAACTTCCAAAAGTTCTTGGTGGACTTGGAATCGCATTAATTTCTACATCAAAAGGAATTATGACAGACAAGAAAGCTAGACAAGAAGGCATTGGTGGAGAAGTTCTAGCTTACATTTGGTAATCAAATAATAATTGTTCGTGTGGAAATCACCTCTTTTGGTGTTGCACGAACAAATGAAGAAAGTAATAGGTAGAGCTTTCTTCAAAATTAGTATATTGCAAGGAAACAAGGTGCGAGGAGCGCAGTCGTATGCTATACGTCGAGCACCGCAGACACCGCAGTTGACGAAGCAAGATGCTGATTTTCAAGAAAGCGACCATAGGAAAGGAGAAAAAAAGAAGATGTCAAGAATAGGTAAAAAGCCTATAACAGTACCTGCTGGTGTAGATGTTAAGATAGATGGCCAAAAGGTTACAGTTAAAGGACCTAAGGGAACTCTAGAAAGAGAATTCAACCACGACGTTAAGATTAAACTTGACGCAGGAGTTCTTACAGTTAGCGTTGAAGATCCTAACAAAGACAATCTTTCAGGTTTATCTAGAACACTACTTAACAATATGGTTATTGGTGTTACTGAAGGATTCCAAAAGGAACTTGAAGTTAATGGTGTTGGTTACAGAGTTCAAAAACAAGGAAAGAAACTTGTTATGAATATGGGATATTCACATACAGTTGAATTCGAAGATAAAGATGGACTTACTATTGAAGCTCCAAACCCAAACTCAATAATTGTTAAAGGTATTGATAAAGAGGCTGTTGGACAACTTTGCGCAGAGATTAGAGAAGTTAGACCTCCAGAGCCATATAAGGGTAAAGGAATTAAATATGTTGGAGAACATATAATTAGAAAAGAAGGAAAGATGGGTAAGAAGTAATAAATAAGTGAAAAGTGAATAGTGAAGAGTGAAAAGTATATGATAGTAACTCTTTACCGAACACATAACTGAAAGGAGTGTTAAGAGTGATTAATAAAGAAGCCAAGAATGTTGCAAGAGTTAGAAGACACGAAAGAGTTCGTGAAAAGATTTCTGGAACACCTGATTGCCCAAGACTTAGCGTATTTAGAAGTAACAAGAACATCGTTGTTCAAGTTATTGATGACGTTGCTGGCAAGACATTAGTTTCTGCTTCAACAATGGACAAAGAAGTTAAAACAAAACAATCAAACGTTGAGGCTGCCAAAGAAGTTGGCGAATTAATTGCGAAGAGAGCTATCAAAGCAGGAATCAAACATGTAGTCTTTGATAGAGGTGGTTATATCTACCACGGAAAAGTACAAGCGCTTGCAGAAGCAGCAAGAGAAGCTGGACTAGAATTTTAATTAAGGAGGAAAATTTAATGATAGATGCAAGTACATTAGACCTTAAAGAAAAAGTTGTTGCCCTAAATAGAGTTGCTAAAGTTGTTAAAGGTGGTAGAACTTTTAGATTTAGTGCTCTAGTAGTTGTTGGTGACGAACAAGGTCATGTAGGTGTTGGAAATGGTAAATCTGCCGAAGTTCCAGATGCAATCAAAAAAGCTATTGATGACGCTAAGAAAAACCTTATCGAAGTTCCAATAGTTAACACAACAATACCTCATGAAATAATTGGTCATTTTGGTGCTGGAAAAATATTATTAAAGCCAGCTCAAGAAGGTACTGGACTTATTGCAGGTGGTGCTGCAAGATCAGTTCTAGAGCTTGCTGGATACAAGAACATCAGAACAAAGAACTTAGGTTCAAACAATCCTCGTAATGCCGTTTATGGTACTATCAGAGCATTAGGTGAACTTAAGACTGCAGAGCAAGTAGCTACACTTCGTGGCAAAAAAGTAAACGAGATATAATTACTGAGTTATGGGTGAACGTTTTTAGATATATTCAAAAGCTCATTCATTCTCATTACACAAATAGGGAGGTGTAATTAATATGAAACTTAACGAGTTATCTCCAGCTCCAGGCTCAAGACCTTCAGGAAGAAGAATCGGAAGAGGTATTGGTTCAGGACTTGGAAAAACTTCTGGAAAAGGTCATAAAGGACAAAACGCAAGATCTGGCGGTGGAGTTAGACCAGGTTTTGAAGGTGGACAAACACCTTTATTTAGAAGATTACCTAAAAGAGGTTTTAAGAATAGAAACAAGAAAGTTTATACAGAAGTTACATTATCAATGCTTGATAAACTTGAGAATGGAACTGAAGTTACAGCTGAAAGCTTAGTAGAGCTTGGATTAATCAAGAAAGTTAACGATGGAATCGTTGTTCTTGGTAATGGCGAGCTTACAAAGAAGCTTACAGTTAAAGCTAACAGAGTTACAAAAAATGCTGAAGCCAAAATAACCGAAAAAGGTGGAAAGGTAGAGGTGATATAATTGTTTAAAACACTTCGTGATGCTTGGAAAATAAAAGACCTTAGAAAGAAAATCTTATGGACAGTCTTTCTATTAGTATTATTTAGAGCAGGAGCATTTATCACGGCTCCAGGTGTTAATGGTGCTGCAATTGCAGAAGTAATGAGAGAGAATTCAAACGGAATTATTAATACTCTTAATATCATTACTGGTAGCGCATTTTCGCAACTTGCGATTTTCGCTATGTCTATTGGACCATACATTACAGCATCAATCGTTATTCAGTTATTAACAGTTGCTATTCCTTCTCTTGAAGAACTTCAAAAAGAAGGAGAAATGGGAAAGCAAAAGCTTAATGATTATACAAAATATTTAGCAGCAATTCTTGGTGCAGTTGAAGCATTTGGTATTTATATGACATTTAGAAATTACAATGTATTCCTAGGTGAAACATTAATACTACCATTTATGTTTGTAATTTCACTTACTGCAGGTTCGACACTTCTTATGTGGATTGCTGACAAGATTACTACATTAGGAATTTCAAACGGTGCTTCATTACTTATCTTTGCAGGTATCGTTTCTGGACTTCCAAATGCAATTAGCTATTTCTACAATAACTTAATTATGCCAGACGGAGTTTTCTCAGTATTTGGTTTAGTTGAGACAATATTTGTATTAATACTAGCAGTTATTCTTATTGCAGGTGTTGTATGGGTTACTGAAGCCGAAAGACGTGTACCTGTTCAATACGCAAAAAGAGTAGTAGGAAGAAAAATGTATGGTGGACAAAGCACTAACATTCCTATAAAGCTTGCTATGGCTGGCGTTATGCCAATCATCTTCGCTATGTCATTTATGCAGTTCCCTGCAATGGTAATTGGACTTATAAATCCAAATATCTTAGAGGAGACTGGAGTCTTGGCAGGCGTATACAGAGTATTTGCTTTCACAAGCTTAGGCGATGCAAAAGCAAATATTGGCTACGGAATAGCACATATTATTATTTATTTACTACTAATTGTTGTATTTACATATTTCTATACAAAGATGATATTCAATACTACAGAAGTAGCAAATAACCTAAAACAAAATGGAGGATTCGTTCCAGGTATTAGAGCAGGAAAGCCTACGGCAGATTACCTTTCTAACATATTAAAGTATGTTTCTGGATTTGGATCAATGTTCTTAGGAATAGTTGCTATTATTCCTATAATTCTAGCATTTACAAACATCAATATCTCATTTGGAGGTACTGCTATCCTAATCGTTGTTTCAGTTGCATTAGAGACAATTAGACAATTAGAGGCACAGATGATGGTTAGAAATTATAAGGGATTCTTAGATTAATAGTTGAGTAATTAAAGGTGAGAAATAAGTGTTTAGAACTTGTTTCTCGCCTCTTTTTTTTATAAGCTTTTTGTGGTAAAATTTAAGGTAGCAAAATGAGTTTTGATTTATATTAGGAGGTTAATATGAAAAGATTAATTATTCTTGGAGCACCTGGAAGCGGAAAAGGAAGTCAATGTAAGTGGATTACAAAAGACTACAATGTTCCTCACATTTCTACAGGAGATATTTTTAGAAAGAATATTTCTGAAGGAACAGAGCTTGGAAAAAAGGCAAAAGAATACATGGATAAAGGTGCTTTAGTACCAGATGAATTAGTTATAGATTTATTAACATCTCGTCTTGATGAGGCAGATTGCGTTGAAAACGGGTTCCTATTAGACGGATTTCCACGTACTCTTTCTCAGGCAGAAGCGTTGGCTAAATACCTAGAGTCAAAGAGCATAGAATTAGATAGAGTTATAAATATAGACGTAGATGATGAAGAAATAATGAGTAGAGCTTTAAATAGAAGAACATGCTCAAATCCAGAATGTAAAGAAATCTACAACATGAGAGATAATCCTCCAAAAGTAGAGGGCGTTTGTGATAAATGTGGAGCACCACTATTTATTAGAGATGATGACAATGAAGAGACTGTTTCTAACAGACTTAGAGTATATCATGAGCAAACAGAGCCATTAATAAAATACTATACAGAAAAGGGAGTATTAAGAACAGTAAAAGGACAAAAAGACTTTAACGATACAGTTGCGTTAGTAAAGGAAGCATTGAACTAATATATGAAAGGAATTCAAAATGATTACACTAAAATCTGAACGTGAGATAAAGAAAATAAAGGAAGCGGGACACATTGTGTACTTGGCTCTTATGGCTGCGGGCGAAGCCTGTGTTCCAGGCGCTACTACAAAGGATGTTGACAAAGCAGCAGAAGACCTAATTGTGGCACATGGATTTAATCCTTCATGTAAAGGATATGCTGAAGGAGACGAAATACCTTTTCCAGCCTGTTGCTGTGTTTCGGTAAATGATGAAGTAATTCATGGAATTCCATCTGACAGAAAGTTGGTAGAAGGTGACGTTGTAAAGGTTGATATAGTTGCTGACAAAGATGGCTATTTTGCAGATGCTGCACGTACATTTATTGTTGGTAAAGCAACGGACCCCGATGCTGAAAGATTAGTAGAAGTTACAAAGCAGAGCTTTTTTGAAGGTTTAAAATATGCTAAAGTCGGTAACAGAATTTCTGATATATCTCATGCTATTCAAGAATACGTTGAAAAGAATGGTTATTCAGTCTTGAGAGAGTTTCAAGGCCATGGAGTAGGAATAGCAATGCATGAAGATCCAGGTATTCCTAATTTTGGTAAGCCAGGCAAAGGTCCTAGATTAGAAGAGGGAATGGTTTTAGCTATAGAGCCTATGGTGTGCCAAGGAAGAAAAGAAATTATGGAGTCTGATGATGGCTGGTCAATTATCACAGAAGATGGTTCTTTAGGCTGCCATTATGAAAACACTATAGCAATTACTAAAAATGGGCCAATTATTTTGACAAACGATTAAAAAGATAATATATACAAAAAGCCAGAGAAATCTGGTTTTTTTGTTTATGTAGTGCTATAATCTGGTCGAGAATGAATGGTTTGGTATTCCTTTTTGACTATTATAAGAAAGGAGAGAGATTCGTATGGCAAAGCGTCTTCTTCGCATCTTTGATTTCGACAACACTATTTATGATGGAAACGTGACATTGGATTTCTTCAAGTATGTTCTCAAGAGACACTTCCTTCGGATAGTCTTCCTTCCTGTGATTGGTGTTTACTTCATTATGCTTCGGAATCAAGTTATTGAATTAGTGAAATTTGTTGAAGTCACTTACAAGTTTCTGGTTCGGAAGGATACAGTGAGAAAGGACCTCGAAAAGTTTTGGGAGAGCCATTACTGCAGGATAAAGCCACTCTATTTCAATCGTAGACGAGGAACCATTATAGTTATCACTGCTTCGCCTTATCCATTTATAGAACCGATTGTGTATAAGCTTGGTTGTAGGTTGATAGCATCAGAATTTGACTTGGACACTGGTAAATTCACAGGACCGCTGTGCTATGGAATAGAGAAGGCGATTAGGCTTACTAAGGAAGGCATCAACAATTGTGATGAGTTTTACACCGACGAATATTCCGATTCACCTTTAATCAAAATGGCTAATTACGCTTATTTGGTTACTGGAAATTCAGTTCAATTGATATGGAAACGATAAAAGCGCCAAATTTGTTTTGGCGCTTTTATTTTTGCAATATGTTATTAACAATTTGTTAATAACATATTGACAGCATATATAATAAACTATAAAATAATTATGAAAAACATGTAGGGCTAAATCCCTATTTTATTTTTTAAAATTGTTTATAACAAAATGATAAAAACAGTGTGTTGAATATTATTTATACTTTTTTAAAAGTATAGTATTATTATTTTGAATTAGAATACATTTATTATAAAGAGAGAGGATGATTAATATGGAAAACAAAACAATGATGACAGACCTTTATGAATTAACAATGGCACAAGTATATTTTAGTCAAGGAGATAAAGATAAGATTGCATATTTTGATGCATTCTTTAGAAGAGAACCACTAGATGCAGGCTATGGCATTATGGCTGGACTTGACAATATAATCACATACATACAAAACTTGAGATTTACTGATGAGAATATAGAGTATTTAAGAAGCTTAAGAATTTTTACAGAGAACTTTTTGGAATATCTAAAAGGTTTTAAATTCACTGGAGACATTTATGCTGTGCCTGATGGAACACCAATATTTAGAAACGAGCCTATTCTTACAGTTAGAGCTCCGATTATTGAAGCCCAAATAATTGAAACTGCGGTTTTATCATATTTAAATGCTTCAATTTGCTACACCACTGCTACAAAAAAGATTACTGAGGTTACAAAAGAAATTGGAGTAATGGAATTTGGAGCAAGAAGAGCTTTTGGCCCAGATGCAGCAGTGGAGGCTAGCAAGTGTGCAATAATAGGTGGAGCTGTTGGCACTTCAAATGTTATGGCAGGTGAAAGGTACAACATCCCTGTTTTGGGAACAATGGCTCACAGCATGGTTACAGCTGCAGAATCTGAATATGAAGCATTTTTACAATATGCAAAAACATTTCCTCACAATTGCATTTTATTAATTGATACTTATGATACTTTAAGAAGTGGAGTTCCAAATGCAATTAAGGTCGCAAAAGAGTTCTTAATTCCAAATGGTTATGAACTAAAAGGCGTAAGGATAGATTCCGGAGATTTAGCATACCTTTCTAAGGAAGCAAAGAGAATGTTTACTGAAGCAGGTCTTCCAAATGTAAAGATTTGTTTATCTAATGGATTAAATGCAAATACACTAGCTTCACTAATTAGGCAGGGAGCGATAATTGATTCAATAGGATTGGGCGACAATATCGTAGTTCCAGATAATGCACGTGTTGGTTGCGTTTATAAAAATGTTGCTGTCGAAAAAAATGGTGAAATAATTCCTAAGATAAAGGTTAGTAGTGATGCAATTAAAACGATTAATCCTGGATTTAAAGAAATATATAGATTCTATAATAATAAGACAGGATACTCTTATGGAGATTTAATAGCACTTTATGATGAGGTTATTCCAAAAGATGAATACACTCTCGTTGATCCAGAAAATGAAACAAACTTCTTAAGGATAAAAAATTATACAGTAAGGAAGCTTCGTGAGAAAATATTTGAAGATGGAAAGTTAGTTTACAAAGATTTGGATCTTTATGAAAAGAGAGATTACTGCAATGAACAAATGAAAACACTTTATCCAGAAGTTAGGAGAATCGAGAAGCCTCACAAGTATTATGTGGATTTAAGTGAAAAGTTGCTTAAGTTGAAGAAGCAAATGATTAGAGAGGCGAAGACGTCAGTAGCGGATAATTAAAGTTGTCCATGGCGCACGTGAGTCGCGCCGCTACGAGATGGGCTTGTTAAAAAGGATGTGATTGTATGAAAAACTTTTTCAAAAAACTAAAAGACTTTGCAAACAAAAAAGACGTTAAGATTTCACTAAAGAGATATGGAATTGATGCTATGTCTGCAATGGCTCAGGGACTATTTGCATCATTACTCATAGGAACAATTATCAGCACTTTGGGTAATCAACTTAACATAGAACTATTTAAAACAATTGGAGATTATGCAATGAAATCAGCAGGCGTTGCTATGGCGATTTCAATTGGTTATGCTTTAAAAGCACCACCACTAGTTCTATTTTCTCTTGCGACTGTTGGAGCTTCGGCAAATTCTTTAGGTGGAGCGGGGGGACCTTTGGCAGTACTTATTATTGCTATACTGTCTTCTGAGGTTGGCAAGTTAGTTTCAAAAGAAACTAAAGTTGATATTATTGTCACACCAGCTGTCACAATAGTTTTTGGAGTTGCTCTTTCGATGCTTGTAGCACCTTACATTGGCATGGCTGCATCTAGTATTGGTAATGCCATTATGTGGGCAACCGAACTTCAACCATTCTTAATGGGAATAATTGTTGCTTTACTTGTTGGAATGGCACTTACACTTCCAATTAGTAGCGCCGCAATTTGTGCTGCACTTTCTTTAACTGGACTTGCCGGAGGAGCGGCAGTTGCTGGATGCTGTGCACAGATGATTGGATTTGCTGTTGCAAGTTTTAAAGAGAATAAGGTTGGTGGTTTGATTAGCCAAGGAATTGGAACATCAATGCTTCAAATGGGAAATATTATCAAGAATTGGAAAATATGGATACCTGCTTGTGTAGCTTCAGTTATAACTGGTCCTATTGCAACTTGCATTTTTAAACTAAAAATGAATGGCCCTGCTATTTCTTCTGGAATGGGGACTTGTGGACTTGTTGGACCAATTGGAGTATATAGCGGATGGGTAAGCGATATATCATCAGGAGTTAAACAATCAATTACTGCAATGGACTGGGTAGGATTAGTTCTAATTTGTATTGTAATCCCAGCAATCGTTGCATGGATTGTAAGCATAATCTTAAGAAAGATTAAATGGATAAAGCCAAATGATATGAAGTTAGATGTATAATTGAATTAATAGGTAATGCTCGCAATAATGTAATAAGTTTATAAATATTGTATAGATAGGAGAAAACTTATGAGAGAAGGATTTTTGAAAGTTGGTGCGCTTGTTCCAAAAATAAAGCTTTGTAACCCAATTTATAATGCTGAGGAAATAATTAAAGGAATTAAAGATGCCTATGACTATGGAGTAGAAGTTCTAGCAACTCCAGAGCTGTGCATTACTGGTGCTTCATGTGGAGATTTATTCTACCAAGATATTTTAATTGAAAAAACAAATGAAGCTATTGCCAGAGTTTGTGAGGCAACTAACGATATAGATATTACAATTATTTTGGGAACACCAGCTAGGATAGATTCTAAGCTATATAGTTGTGCTGTTATTATACACAAGGGGAAAATAATTGGATTTGTTCCAAAAAATAATCTTAATAAGCAAGAGGCTAGATGGTTTGAGCAAGGAAAGAATTTGTATAGCAGAAGAGTTAATTTTTTTGGAAGCGATGTCACCTTTGACAGGAATGTTTTTGAGGTGCCAAATCACAAGGGTGCATTCTTTGATGTTGAGCTTAGCGTGAAAGAACTTGTATATTTAAATCCTGACAATAGGACTGTATATGCTAGCTTTAATCTTTCGTCAGATTATGATGTGGTTTCTAAAACTACAAAAATTAAAAAGGAAGCAGTATCTCTTTCAAAAGAAAATGGCATAGGATATATATACTTGATGCCTGGTATTAATGAATCATCGAGTGACTATGTTTATTCGGGTTATTCATTAATAATTGATGATGGAGACATTATAAGAGAAGGCGAGAAGTTTTCTTTTGAAAGCTCGCTTATACATGGCGATATTAAACTAAACGAGGAAAGTAACGATTATATAATGACAAAAGATTGTCCTTCAGATAAAAGAGCACAGAAGGAGTTATGCAAGTATCCATTTGTTCCAGTTACTAAAGAAGATATAAATGAAAGATGCAAAGAAGTGTTAGAAATGCAAGCATCAGCTCTAGCTAGCAAGTTGAAGCACATTGATATTGATAAAGTAGTTCTTGGAGTTAGCGGAGGTTCTGATTCTACACTTGCATTAATAGTGTGTTCTAAAGCTTTTGAAAAGCTTGGTATAGATAGCAAGAACATCATAGCTGTTTCTATGCCAGGTTTCGGCACAACAGAAAGAACGTATAATAACGGCAAAAAGCTTTCGGAAAGCTACAATACAACGTTTAGGGAGATTAGTATTAAGGATGCATGCTTACAACATTTTAAAGATATTGGACTTCCTTCTGATGATAGAAGCGTTGCTTATGAAAATACACAGGCACGAGAAAGAACACAAATACTTATGGATATAGCTAATATGGAACATGCTACTGTTATTGGAACGGGAGATATGTCTGAACTAGCACTTGGCTGGTGTACATACAATGGTGACCATATGAGTATGTATGCTGTAAATGCTAATGTGCCTAAGACGCTAATAAAGCACATTATTAGGTATGAAGCAGAGGAGACAAATAATGAGGTCCTTTTAGATATTATAGATACGCCAATCAGCCCAGAACTTCTTCCACCAGACGAAAAAGGAGATATGACTCAAAAGACAGAATTAAGCGTTGGCCCTTATGCACTTCATGATTACTTCTTATATCATTTTATGAAATACCATCCTACACCGGATTACTTACTTAAAATTGCAACTGAAGCATTTAAAGAAGAATACTCTGAACAAGAAGTATCTAAATGGTTAAATGTGTTTTTAAGAAGATTTTTCTCTCAGCAATTTAAAAGAAATTGTATGCCTGAGGGACCAAAAGTAGGAAGCATTGGCCTATGCTCAAGGGGGGATCTAGTAATACCTAGTGATGCAGATAGCAGCTGCTGGTTACTTATAGATTAAAGAGGGAGATTATAATATGAAAATAGGCATATATGGAGGCTCGTTTAATCCGCCTCACAAAATGCATAAGGAAATCGTTAGCGAACTAATAAAAAATAAATACGTAGATAAAGTAATTGTTGTTCCAGTAGCGGATACATATTCAAAGCCATATCTTTTGAAAGCAGAGGATAGGCTAAATATGGTTAGAGATATGTTTAAGAATAGCGAGAATGTGGAAGTTTCTGACTGTGAGATTAGTTCTAAGTGCGACTATGCAATCGACACTTTAAACCATTTTAAGAAGATTTATCCAAAGGCCGAATTATATTTTATTCTTGGAACAGATTTGTTAAAAGATTTTGATAAGTGGAAAAACTATGAACTGGTTCTTAAAAAATATGGCCTTCTTGTAATTTCAAGAGATAATGATGGTTTCCACGAAATAATGAAAAAATATGATAAGTATTCAAACAAGGTTTTGCTTACAAAACTGAAAACAAAAAGCATTTCTTCTTCAATGGTAAGGTCGCTAATACTAAAAAAAGGATATACGGATGAACTTAGGAAATATTTGTATGTTTCTACGATTAAGTACCTAAAGGGCATTAATGTTAAGAGATATTGGAAATAAAGAGGGGAGAAAATGGAGTATAGTTCAGAAAAAGAGTTTTTAAAAGCATATAATCCGGACGAATATAAAAGGCTTTCAATGACAACAGACATATTGCTTTTTAGTGTTTCAGATGTAGCTCAAGAGAATTATAGAAAAACAAGCGAAAAAGCAATGAGTATTCTTCTGGTGAAACGTAAAACCTACCCATATAAGGACAAATGGTGCGTTCCGGGAGGATTTTTGAAATTAGACGAAGAACTTGAAGAATGTCCTAAGAGAATACTAAAAGAAGAGACAAACTTGACGGATATCTATATGGAGCAGCTATACACTTTTGGCGGTGTACACAGAGATCCTAGAATGAGAATAGTATCTACCGCATACATGGCACTAATAGATAAGAACAAGCTAAAAGACAAGATATCGCCTAATTCAGAGTGGTTTAATATAAAATACGAAGGCACAAAGAAGAACGTGGTTTTAACATTGACATCAAGCACCGACAAGATAGTCATTAAAGCCGAAAAAGAGCTCGTAGATAGGACTTCTGGCAGATACAAGTACAATATTTCCAGCAACTCAGATATGGCCTTTGACCATGCAGAAGTAATTCTGGTTGGGCTTGAAAGGCTTAGAAATAAGGTAGAATACACAGACATAGTATTTAATTTGATGCCTAAAGCCTTTACATTGGGGGAGCTTCAAAAAGTTTATGAGGTAATTTTAGGAAAAAACTTGCTTATGCCAGCATTTAGGCGTATAATCGCCGAAAAGGTTGAAAAAACGGCAAAAATCCAAGGCGGAGGACGGCCACAGACCATCCTTTTTATATAAGTACAAAAATTAATAAAAAAACTAAAAAAGTATGCAAAAATAGTTGATTTTTGCATACTTTTTCTGTATAATTTACGAGTTAGAGAATGCCTTATTGCCGGCTTTTGACACTTTTTTTTGTAAAATGCGCTATTTAAGCCAGTTTCAGAGGGCATCAATTTTCAAATCTAACATAGAATTGTTAAATTATTTTTACATTTTTAAAAGGTAGGTTGGAGTTTTAATGATAGACATTCGGGAGTATAGTCCTGTCAATGGCTGGTAGAGACAAAGAAAATCTTTTTATTGTAACTCAAGTAAAAGATAACTACGTCTATATTGTAGATGGGAACATCCATAAGGTTGAAAACCCCAAATACAAAAAAATAAAGCACATTCAGCTTGTTGGAGAATGCTCGAATGACTTTAAAACTAGACTTATGAACAATTACAAGATTAGCAACCAAGATGTAAAAAAAGAAATTAGCAAGCTCCAAGCTAATTAGGAGGAAGACATGTCAAAGGAAGATGTTATTGAAGTAGAGGGTATTGTTACAGAAGCACTACCAAATGCTGAGTTCATTGTTGAACTAGAAAATGGACATAAATTGCATGCCCACATTTCAGGAAAACTTAGAATGAACTACATTAGGATTTTACCAGGAGACAAGGTAAAACTTGAGATGTCTCCATACGATTTAAATAGAGGTCGTATTACTTGGAGAGGCAAATAATATTGCGCGGCAAGCCTTTTTTAAGGCATAAAATATATTCTGCAAGTTCAATAATAAATGTTTAACCCGCATTAAAATGAATTTGTAGCGGCGAACCTAGTTCGCCATGTTACCTTTAATGGTGACATTACTTGGGTTTTAGGTTTTGATTTCAAATGGGTATTTTTCACTGCCCATCACCCGAAGCTTATTACTCAACTGGCATTTGACTTATAGTGAATCATTTAGCTGATTATATCGAGCTATATAGTCGTGTTTTAATTCCTACAAGGAGGGAAAAGAAATGAAGGTTAGACCATCAGCAAAGCCAATTTGCGATAAATGCAAAGTAATCAAAAGAAAAGGTGTTGTTAGGGTTATTTGCGAGAATCCTAAACACAAGCAAAGACAAGGATAATTTTGGAGGTGTATTAATTAAATGGCTCGTATAGCAGGTGTTGACTTACCAAGAGAAAAAAGAGTTGAGATTGGCTTAACTTATATTTTTGGTATTGGTAGAACAAAATCAAACGAAATCTTAGCTAAATCAGGCGTTAATCCTGATACAAGAGTTAAAGACTTAACTGAAGAAGAAGTTATAAAGATAAGAGAAGTTATCGATAAAGAGTACAAAGTTGAAGGCGATTTAAGAAGAGAACAAGCTCTTAATATCAAAAGACTTATGGAAATCAATTGCTACAGAGGAACAAGACATAAAAAGAACCTACCAGTTAGAGGACAAAGAACAAAGACAAACGCTAGAACTAGAAAAGGTCCTCGTAAGCTAGTAGCAGGAAAGAAGAAATAAGGGAGGTAAATAGACGTGGCAGGTAAAGTACAAGCTAAAAAGACGACTACTAGAAGAAGAGAGCGTAAGAACATCGAAAGAGGTCAAGCTCACATTCATTCTAGTTTCAATAATACAATAGTTACTATTACTGACGTTCAAGGAAATACAATTTCTTGGGCAAGTTCAGGCGGACTTGGTTTTAAGGGCTCTAGAAAAAGCACTCCATTTGCTTCTCAAATGGCAGCTGAATCAGCAGCTAAAGCAGCTATGGAGCATGGCTTAAAATCAGTTGAAGTATATGTTAAAGGTCCAGGTTCTGGAAGAGAAGCAGCAATCAGAGCACTTCAAACAGCAGGGCTAGAGATCAGTATGATTAAAGACGTTACTCCAATTCCTCATAATGGATGCAGACCTCCAAAGAGAAGAAGAGTATAGTCGAAGTAAAATATGTATAAAAAGAGGTGTAAATAAATGGCTAAAAGCAAAGGCCCTGTTTTAAAAAGATGTAGAAGTTTAGGCATTGATCCTACATATCTTGGCTATGATAAAAAGAGTAAGAAAAATCCAAAAGCTAGTCATAGAAAAGTAAGTGAGTATGGCCTACAACTTAGAGAAAAACAAAAAACAAAATTTGTATACGGTGTACAAGAAAAACAATTTAGAGGCTATTTTGAAGAGGCTTCTAGAAGAAAAGGAATTACAGGTACAGTATTACTACAAATCCTTGAGAGCAGACTAGACAATGTAGTTTATAGATTAGGATTTGCTAATTCTCGTGCACAAGCTAGAGCATTAGTAAGTCAAGGACATTTCCTAGTAAATGGTAAAAAGGTTAATATTCCTTCATATCTAACAAAAGTTGGAGAAGAAGTTAGCATTAAAGAATCAAGCGCAAACAAAGAAATCTTTAAGCAAATCATTGAGGATAACGCAAAACGCGCTGTTCCAACATGGCTTGAAGCAAACAAAGATAACAAATCTGGTAAGATTGTTAGTCTTCCAGAAAGAGAGCAAATTGACATACCAGTAGAAGAGCATTTGATTGTTGAGTTATATTCTAAGTAGTAATTGAGATTGCTTGTAGCGGCGAACATTGTTCGCCATGGAGGCCTAAGGCCTTCGCTACGATGAAAAAAATACAACAATTCGTAGTGGCAGTTATAGGCCACCATGTGGTTAAGCAAGCAAGTTTTTATTTAATAAAAATATAATTTAGGGGGTCAAAGAATGATTGAATTCGAAAAGCCAAAAATCGAATGTTTGAAGTTAGACAATGACAATATGTATGCAAAGTTTGTATGTGAGCCTTTAGAGAGGGGTTACGGAATTACAATAGGTAATTCACTTCGTAGAATTTTGCTATCATCATTGCCAGGTGCTGCAATTACTAGTATAAAGGTAGATGGTATTCAGCATGAATTTACAACTATCCCTGGTATTATTGAGGACGTAGTTGAAATCATCTTGAATTTAAAAAGCGTTAGACTAAAGATTACAGACAACGAAGTTAAAAATTTAAGAATTGATGTGGATGAAGAGGGAGAAGTAAAGGCAAGCGATATCACAACAGATGGCTCAGTAGAAATACTTAATCCTGCACAGCATATTTGTACTATTACAGCTGGTGGCAAGCTTCATATGGAACTTACTGCAGCTCGTGGAAGAGGATACAATCCTGCTAGCAAGAATAAAGAGCCTGAGCAACCTTTAGGTGTAATTGCAATTGATTCAATTTTTACTCCTGTCAAAAAAGTTAATTTCTTCGTTGAAAATACTAGAGTTGGACATATAACAGATTATGATAAATTAACAATCGAATTGTGGACAGATGGAAGCTTGCTTCCTCACGAAGCACTTTCACTTGCAGCTAAAGTAATGAATGAGCATTTAGCATTATTCATTGATTTATCTGAAGCTACAAAGAACACAGAGATTATGATTGAAAAAGAAGAATCTAAGAAAGAAAAAGTTCTTGAAATGACAATTGAAGAACTAGACCTTTCAGTTAGATCTTATAACTGCTTAAAAAGAGCTGGTATCGTAAATGTTGAAGACTTAACCAACAGAACAGAAGACGATATGATGAAGGTTAGGAATTTAGGTAGAAAGTCACTAGAAGAAGTCATTAACAAGCTTCATTCTTTAGGACTAGACTTTTTACCAACTGAAGAATAATTAATAGGAAGGTGAAATAAAGTGGCAAATAGAAAGTTAGGTAGAACAGCTGACCACAGAAAAGCATTACTTAAAAACCAAGTAACTAATGTTTTCCTACATGGCCAGATTACTACTACAGAAAGCAAGGCTAAAGAAGTTAAGAGCCTTGTAGATAGCCTTATGGCACTTGCTTGCAAGGAAAAAGACAACTTTGAAATGGTTGACAAGAAAGTTTCTAGAGTTAAGCTAGATGAAAAGGGCAGAAAAGTTACTGAAACTGTTACTAGCAAGAACGGAAACAGCTATTCAAAAGTTGTTAGAGAAGTTGTTACTGAGAACGTTAAAAAAGACAAACCATCAAGACTTGCTGCAAGAAGAGTTATGATGAAGTCTCTTAACAAAGTTAAAGACGCTAAGGGAAACAACATTGACTTACCTGCAAAATTGTTTGATGAGCTAGCACCAAAGTACAAGGACAATAAAGGTGGATACACAAGAATTGTTAAACTTGGTAAAAGAAGAGGCGACGCTGCAGAGGAAGTAATACTTCAATTAATATAATTTAAATATAAAAAAGATGCGCATTTTTAAATGTGCATTTTTTTTATGCGTAAAAGAGGAGCATTCACAAAAAGTTCACAAACTTTACATCAAAATTTCATTGCTATTAAGTTTTGTTTAAGAAATAAACAAATCCATACAAGCCTGTTTTATGATAATGTATAATGAGCGCAAGAGTAAATATGAGGAGGACTTTAAGCATGATAATTGCAAAAGTATTAAGAAAAATTATGATAATTGCGATTGTTGCTACATTAGCTCTTGGTGTGGTTCAAGTCGCAAGTGCAGCAACTACTGGTTCACCTAGGATAGTTGCACTTACAGGTGCATATTTAAATGCTCCTAAAACTACATTGACAGTAGGTGAAACGGTTATATTTTCAGCTCGCCCTAACCCTTCAAATGCTACAGGCGTTACTAGAACGTTTACAAGCAGTAACAACGGGGTTGCAACAGTTTCATCTTCGGGTCTTGTTAGAGCAGTTTCTTCTGGAACGGCGAGAATTACAGTAAGATATACCCAAGGTTCTGTATCAAAGTTTGCGTCAAAAAATATTGTCGTTGTACAAAATGCAGCAGCGGCAACACCTGCCAGAACAACGCAAGCACCTGTTCAAGCACAAACTATTAAAAAATATGAACAAATACCTGGCAATTCAAGCGGACATTATTTAATTGTTATGAGTCCAAATGGTACTACAATTTTAAATCGTTCTATAGAATCTCATAACGTTAGAACTGACTCTGTTTCTGCTACAAGCCATAGAAATTATTGTGTAGATTGTGGTTACCAGAAAAATATAGCATCACATAGCTTTACGCAATGGAATGACAATGGAAACTATTCATACAGAGAATGCGTTGTTTGTCATTATAGGGAAACAAGTGGTGTTGGTACAGGTGGCGCAGGTTCAGGACATGAACATTCATGGGGAAACTTATCTACTACTGCATATGGCCACTACTTTAGTTGCACAATTTGTGGAGAAGCTAGATATGACGGTTCTGATGGTTTTGAACTTCACTCATTTAGAAATGGCAAGTGTACAGTTTGTGGATATAAATGCTCACATAAGTGGGGTGAACTAGTACAAGCACAAGGACGTATATATGATGGAGTGTGTACTATTTGTGGAATGGAAGGAACTGTTGTAGTAACTCCCGCTCCTTCAGGAATGGGAGGAGTTCCTACTAGGACACCACTTCCAACACAAAATGTACAACCAGCAATGAATCATCCTTTTTTGCCAAGCAATTCATGGACAATAACACCAACTGCTCACTATAAAACATGTACATATGCGGGATGCAATATCCCAGCACATAAAAATCCGGCTAATACCGTGTACTATGGGTTGCATACTTATGAACCTGGTGATGCAAATCGAAATGTATGTTCAGTTTGTGGATATGTTATTTCAGCAGCAGGGCCTGTAGAAACAGTTTCATCAAGAACTCCAATACCAAGACCAACCGCAACTCCAAGACCAACCGCGATTCTAAGACCAAGTACAACTCCGATAATAACTGGAGCTCCAAGACCAACCGCAACTCCAGCTCCACATAGGCATGTTTGGAGTAAATGGTCAAATGCTGGTCCAAGAGAACATATTAGAGTTTGTTCCTTAGACATGTCTCACATAGAAAGAAGAAGTCATACTTGGAATCAGAGTGGAAAATGTACTGCATGCAATTATCAATGCCCTCATATAGAGTTTGATAGTTCTTATAAGTGTTTAAATTGCGGTTTTGTTTGTAGACATGCTAGAACACATGCAGAATATAAATTTAGGGACGGCACTAATAGCTTCTCTTATGAAGTACATCCCGTAATTACTTATTGTAACGTTTGCGATAAGCAAATATCACTTACACGAGCACCACATTCATGGAATGATGGTCGCTGTGGGATTTGTGGAGAAGAATGCCCTCATAGACCAGACTTTTCAACAACTTCATATAAATCTAAGTCGTATGAGAAGCATTTATTTGAAGAGAAATGTTCTAATTGTAAGCGAGTATTAAAAGCAGCAGTATTAGATCACACATTTGAAATGGGAAATGATGGAAAATATCGTTGTATTTACTGTAATCAGATTGAAGAAAAATCTGAAGATATTTCATATGTTTCTATTTCAAGTTCACAACATACAAAAATAGTAGGATCAAGTAGGAGAAATGAGTCTCATAAGTTTAGTGACTATCTTCCAGGTTTTGAAGATTCTAGACCTAGTTATGAAAATGACATATCAATTCAGCTTTCAGACTATTCAACTGGCCATTATCGTGAATGCTTATTGTGTGATTATCAAACAGGAATAGAAAATCATACTGGCAATACCGTTAGCCGTTATGTGACTTCAGCTACTTCTCATGCTGCAATTGCAAGGTGCTCTAGATGTTCTAGATTATATGTGTTATCTTGTAGTAATCATAATACAAATTTAGCTCGCCTAGCTTATGAAGTTAGGAGTTGGGTAAGAGATGTAGAAAACATCGAAAATCCACAGATACATTTCAGGTATATATCTATTCTTAGATGCAATACTTGTGGAGCTATCATTCAGCATGAAGGTAACCTATATCCTTCATCTGTAACACTTATAGGTGCAAGTGATTCTTGGATTGGTACAAGTTATAGAAGATATAGAGCTTATTATGCTGGAAGTGGTACTGTTCCAAGCTTTAGCTTTGAATTTGGATTTGATAATGGAGATATAAACATTTTTGAAAACTGGTATGGTTATACTAGTCTTCCAGTAAATGGAAATATAAGAAATTATACTCCGGATTTTTCTAGAGAAGTTTCATTATGATAGGTACCAATATTTTAACAATAGGAAGGTTAGTAGATTTAATCTGCTAACCTTCTAATTGGTTTCATTACTATTACATTTTGATTAAGAATCTGGCAAATACATGTAAGCAAGATTTTCAATGCTATATAATATGTCTAAGAGTAAAATACGAGGAGGATAATAAGCATGATAATTGCAAAAGTATTAAGAAAAGTTATGATTATTGCGATTGTTGCTACATTAGCTCTTGGTGTGGTTCAAGTCGCAAGTGCAGCAACGATGACGGCGACTGGAGCACCTAGAACGATTAAGCTTACAGGCGCAGAATTGTATGCTCCTAAGACTACATTGACAGTAGGTGAAACGATGGTATTTCCATCTCACGCTATCCCTTCAAATGCTACAGGCGTTACTAGAACGTTTACAAGCAGTGACAATGGGGTTGCAACAGTTTCATCTTCAGGTGGTCTTGTTAGAGCAGTTTCTTCTGGAACGGCGAGAATTACAGTAAAATATACCCAAGGTTCTGTATCAAAGTTTGCGTCAAGAGATATTGTCGTTGTACAAAATGCAGCAGCGGCAACACCTGCCAGAACAACGCAAGCACCTGTTCAAGCACAAGTTATTAAAAAATATGAACAAATACCTGGCAATTCAAGTGGACATTATGTAGTAGTATATGCTCCTGACGGAAGGACAATACTAAATAGATCTATTCAAAATCATATCCCTATTTATAATACAACACCAACAACTCATACTACACGTTGTAGTTTATGTTTTTATGTTGGCAATGTTTCGTCACATAAATGGTCACAATGGTTTAGTGCGGGTTCTTACGATTACAGAACGTGTGTTGTTTGTGGATATAGAGAGAATAGAGTACTAATAGGAGGAAGTGGAGACGCTTTCTACAGAAGCGGTGATGAAGGCCCTGGTAACGATGAAGGCTTTGGGGGTTCAGGAGCTGGGATGCCTCTAAGTGGTGATACCCATGTTCATACATGGAAACTTGTAGATAGAACAGATTATGCTCACTGCATGAGATGCTCTATTTGTGGTGAGTTTAAGTATGATGGTTCAGATGGATATGAAAGACATAGCTTTAATAATGCTGGAGTATGTCATGTATGTGGGTATGTTAGATCATCATCAACTCCTGTTCAATCAGGAATTCCAGTAAGAACAACAGCTGCTCCGCAAGTAGTGATTTCTGGATCAAGTAGTGTTCAAGAAGGAAAAACGATAACACTTTATGCTAATAGAAGTGTTAGATGGGGAATGAGTAACTCAAATATTGTAGTGGTTAGACAGACCACAAATTCTATTACTATTATGGGTGATACTATAGGTACTTCTACACTAATTGCTACAGACCAAATGACTGGTGCTCAGTCAACAAAAATGATTAGTGTTGTTAGAGCTCCTTCACCTACAGGTATTAGAGCGACAGCAACACCTAGACCTACTGCTACGCCAAAGCCACATAAACATGTTTGGGGCAAGTGGTCAAGTGCTGGTCCAACAGAGCATATTAGAGTATGTTCTTTAGATATGGCCCATGTTGAAAGAAGAATCCATACGTGGAATCAAAGTGGAAGATGTACAGGCTGTAACTATCAATGCCCACACGAGCAATTTGACAAATCTTATAAATGCTTAAACTGCGGGTTTGTTTGCAATCATAGAAGTAGTTATAAGGTATATAGTTTCAGAGAAGGCAATGGTAATGCCAATATTAGTTATGATGTTCATCCTGTCATAACTTGTTGTTCTATTTGTGGTAAGGAGTTAAAGGTTTCAACTGAATCTCATAAATGGAATGCATCAACTGGAGAATGTAGGTCTTGCAAACTCGCATGTAATCATAATGATTATAAGGTGAAATATGAATCAAAATCTTATGAATATCATTTAACTACTAAGACATGCAATAGATGTAAGATGGTTTCAGGATCTGTTGAAAAGCATGATTTTGCTAATAATCCTGATAGATGTGCATACTGTCAACAAGCAAGTCGAGAATATGAAGAACGTCATGCCACTTACTTAGAACTATCTGATACTCAGCATACCAAAATAGTTGGTTCTAGTAGGAGAAATGAGAATCATACGTTCTCAGCTTATATAGGAGAACTTAATACTGGGACTGATTTTTTCACCTCGGGATTATATACGAAGGGACATAAGCGTTATTGTAGATACTGTCAATACGAATCGCCTATTGAAGCACATAGTGGAGGAAAGTTCGCATATTATCTAATGGGTGGAAACTCTCACGCTGTCATATATAAATGCGGAAAATGTGGAGATTTATACTTTTATGCAACAGAAGAAGATCATAAACTTAGAACAATCGCATACAAAGTTAATGATTGGATAAGAGATTCAGAGGACAAAAACAATCCTCAAATCCACTTTACCTATACGGCATTAAGAAAATGTGATAGCTGCGGAATAATTTTCAAAGATAGAGGAAACATTGGTACTAAGGGTTCTCCGGTTGCTACAGTAGTAGAAGGAGATCGCTATAGAAAGTTTTCTGTTAATTCAGTAGATAACCCTGTTACAGGATCATTTAAGTTTGTATTCACTTACGATACGGGAGATATAGACTTTTTCCATAATTGGTACTCTAATTCATCTTTACCAAGTAATGGTAATGTTAACTCGCAGTATCCAGATGATGAAAGAGTTATTAATTTCTAAAGCATATTAGGTTATTTAAATTTATTACACAATTTCAATTCTTATGATATAATAAAACTGATGATAATTATCATCAGTTTTATTTAAATTTTAAGGAGGAATAAAAATGATAGAAGATAACGCTATCAAGGCTCCTAAGTCGCCGTTCGCGATGAGGGAAAACGAAATCAAAGTTTTTGATGGGAAAGACGGCTATTCATCAATTGATAGAGTAGTTGAAAGAATTGACAAAGGAATCATCACAGAACTTCACTTTAAAATTGTTGAGATTATTAACAATTTTGGGTTTATCACTTCAAGGCAAATTTATCAAATTCTTAAGCTTAATGGTGATGAAGAATTAAAATCTCAAGACAAACTTAATAAGAAGTTAGAAGACTTGATTAAAACAAAGGTTATTACTAGATACTATTTTGAAAGCTCTGAAGGGAAAGGTATATACAGAATATACTGCTTAGATAAAAATGGTAAGTATCTACTTCAATCTAGAGACATTAAAACCGAGTGGCAAATTACTGATAATACCAAGCCTGTATATATGATAAAAAAGCGTTTAGCAGGTAATCAGGCCATTATTGCATATATGCAGAAAGTTAAGGCTTTTAGAGGGTATGTAGTTAATTGCAACCTATTTGCAAAACGCCAAAACACCAAATTTACAGCTTCTGGTGGTCAAGTTATACTAGTCAAAAACGATACAAAAATAGACCTTATTTTTGAGGTTGTTAGACGTAATCCTGGCTGGGAAGAAAAGTTCATGGAAAAAATCAAATTATTTGAGAACTTCTATAAAAACTTCCAAGCAAAAGATTGTGGTTTTGATAAAAAGCCTCAATTAATTATAATCGGTGAAGATGATGACCATCTTATAGAAATATTTAAAGATTATATGAGAGTTCAAGCAGATTTAGAGGGGATAGAAGTTTTCTACACAACAGACTTAAGACAGCTTGAAGATTCTCTAGAAACAAGTTTGATTGCATTTAGACTAAATAATGAAACAGGAAAGTATTCTAAAGAGATTATTAAAACACCATTACTAGAAAAATAATGATGGAAATTGTCTAATATAATAAAATTAAAAGCATCTTTCAAATTGAAAGATGCTTTTTTTATTAGTATTTAATTACTGCATCATCAGGATTTGTATCATCAGTAGCAGAACCAGAGTTCTTTTTGTCTTTCTTATTAGGAGTTGGTACATTGATAATTGGATCAGAATAAGTCATGTCGTTTACTCCATCTCCATCAAGGTCTATAAATATGTCTTCAACTTTATGGTTTGGACCGGTAACAACAGATGTTTCAAATCCAGGTACGCCAGTATTTGAAGAAGAACTTGTGCCTGTTGATAATGAACTACTATGAGGAGTAGATGTGTTGTCGTTTCCTGCTGCAGTTCCGCCATCATGATGTCCATATGCGTTGAAGTCATATTCTGAAATCTTGTGGTCTTTATAGTAATCAGATTTAATGAAGTCAGCAGTGCCAAGGCCAACAACACGGCTACCTTTAACATCTTTAGTTCTATATACGCATTGTTTAAACTTAAGATTAAAGATTTTACCAGCTTTATAATTTGGAGTAGGCTTCTTTTCAGATCCCATAAATGCCTCGGTCTGAGCGGTGTCTCCAACTTCTGTTGAGGTATCTAAAATCTTCTTTTGTCTATAATCCCATTTCTTCTTTTCACCAAACTCTTTTGACCAGAATTGGCTCTCAGCTTCAGTAAGATCACCAAATACTATCTGAGATTTTGTGTTCGTTAATACTATGTCTCTAAAGTCTAGTGACTTAACTCTTGATAACTGGCTTAAGTTCTGTATAGTGATTAATGTTCCACAACGATACTTTCTGAATAGGGTGAAGAATGCTTCAACGTCTTTATTAATGTATAGAGGAAACTCATCAATATATACAAAGTGTGGAGTACGTGAATCTTCAACACCAGGACGTCTTAAAACGGCATCCTTGAATGATAGAATGAAAAACATACCAAAGGCTCTCTGGTGGATTTCTCCTAGTGCACCTTGTCTAGTACATACAGTAATAATTTCACCATTTTGTAGAGCTTGGTCAAAGTCTATGTTATGATTCCTACTGCACAAAACTTGCTTAACACCGGGGTTTCTTAAGAAGTTATCTAGCTGTGTAATAGCGCCATAAACAACTTCTTCTGTTTTTCTTCTACCACTACCATAAGTGCTTGCTATTTCATAACCATGTATATTAACTGGTGGTTTGTAGAAGTTCTTCTCAAAGTATCCAACAAGTGATTTATAATCTTCAGCAAGCTTAGGATCTTTTTTAAGAACTTCACACATTTCTTCTGCAATATCAAAATTATTAAGAATTGCAAGCATATCTTCAAGAGTAGGTAGCTCGCCATCATGCATTCTTGGATAAATAAGCTTTAATAAAATAGCTAGGTTTTCAAATGCTTGTTGTGCAACGCTTTGGAAGAATGTGTCGTCTTTTCCGCCCTCTGCATCATTCATTGCCTTAAGAACGGTAGAAATAATAGCAGCGATTTTAGCAGGGTCTTTACCTGTAAATGGGTTAATACCAAATGAGTCAGGAATTGTAGGGTCAATTACATCTACAGGAATATGATAAGCGTTTGCAACCTTTTGAACACGCTCAATACATGCGTTATCTGGTGCAACAAGTGTGAAACCAATATTTCTATATGTTATTTGATTTGTTTCTGGGTCTACGTATCTAATCATATCTTTTACGTAGTCTTTATATTCCTTAAGTCTTGATTCCTTTGGAGTAATAAACGAAAGGTCAAAATTGTGATTTAAATAATCGTTTCCATAAGGAACATTTATATCAGCCATACCAGTTGATAGGGCATGGTTTGCCATCTTTTTACTAAGCTCTCTAAAGAAGTACTTTCTCTCCAAGTCGTTTGCACACATTGGTTCAACAATAGCAGCAGTTTTACCAGTACCAGTAGCACCTTCAAC
>JAEEYG010000078.1 GCA_016291695.1 Clostridia bacterium
TATAATACTCTTTGAATTCAAGCTTTCCACAGTCTTAATATCTGTTTTTCCAGACTCAACGCTAGTTGCAAAAGTAAGACTACCTATGCTGTTTCCAGCTCTTTCTATAACAATTTCATCTTCATTTTGGGTCTTCAAGTTGTATTCGCTACCAATGTTAGAAATGATTGTTTTAGAAACTTCATCATAGTTTTTTGGCCCAGTAGCATATATTACATCATAATCTCCAAACATATCATTATGAATAATCTCACACATAACTTCATTTATTCTCTTGGCGCCTTGGCTTCCGCCAAATACTAAAAGAAGTTTCCCATTTATATTGTTCTTAAGTTTTGCTTCTTCCTTGGAAAGCGTGCTATTGCACATTTTATTTGGATTGCCTGTAACAACTATATTTCCGCTTGGAAGTTTCTCTTTGGTTTTTGAAAAGCCAACGCAAACTTCATTTATTTTGTAAGCAAATAATCTGGTAGTCTTTCCAGGCAATGCATTGCTTTCATGTATTAACGTTGGTATTTTCAATTTATTTCCTGCAGCCATTAATGGTGCTGTTACATATCCGCCTGTGCCAATGCACATATCAGGCTTTTCTTCTTTTAGAATTTTTAAGCAATCAGTTACGCCATGATTTATGTCCATAATAGCTTTTAACTTGCTAAGTAATCCTCTATTTAAGCCTGAGGCATTTATAAATAGAAGTCTAAAGCCAGCTTTAGGAATTAAGTCTGACTCCATGCCCTGCTTGGTGCCAACAAAAAGAACTTCATGGCCTTCTTCTTTTAGCATATTTCCGATTGCTATTCCAGGAATTATATGTCCGCCAGTTCCCCCAGCAGCAATAATAAATTTCATATAATTTCACCTCGAGACAATTCTATCATACAAAAAATGGCGAGACAATAATATAAATTAACTGTCTCGCCTATATTTTAAGTCTATTTTATCTTTTATTCTTTGCTCTTTTTAGTAGTTTTCTTGGCTTTTGTCCTTGTGCTTTTTCTCGTAGTCTTTCTTGCTGGTTTTTCTCCATCCGCCTTAATCTCTGCTGGTTTTATTACTCCCTTTTTATCAGGTCCGTTCCAAGCAATGAAGTCACAAGATGCTGGATTATTCTCACAGATATAATATTTCTTTCCTCTCTTACTCTTTTTAATGTGAATTTCTCCTCCACATTTTGGACAAGGAACGTCTATCTTTTGAACGATTGATTTAACGTTTCTGCACTCTGGGAATCCTGGGCATGCTAAAAATCTTCCATATCTTCCGATTTTATATACCATCATCTTTCCGCACTTTTCGCAGACAACATCAGATACTTCATCTTTAATTTCTACTTTGCCTAAGTTCTCTTCTGCAACCTCTAAGTTCTTCTTGAATGGGCCATAGAAATCTCTGATTACGCTCTTCCATTGAACTTTACCCTCAGATATCTCATCTAGTTTTTCTTCCATATTAACTGTGAACTCGACATCTACTATATCTTTAAAGTTATCGCTCAAAAGCGTATTAACAATTCTTCCAAGTTCAGTAGGTTTAAGCGCTTTCTTTTCTTTTTCAACATATCTTCTATCTATAATAGTAGTAATTGTAGGGGCATACGTACTAGGACGGCCAATTCCTCTCTCTTCAAGAGTTTTAACTATACTTGCCTCTGTATATCTTGCAGGTGGCTCTGTAAAGTGTTGCTCTGGTAATAGTTCTTTTAAGTTAAGTACTTGATTTTCTTTAAGCTCAGGAAGAATAACGTCTTTTTCCTCAAGATACTCGTCGTTTCCTTCAACATATAGCTTCATAAAGCCAGGGAACTTAATCCTTGAGCCATTTGCTCTAAATGTGCAGTCATTTGCTTTTATATCTACTGCCATTGTCTCATACACAGCAGGTGCCATTTGAGATGCAAGCAATCTTTCATATATTAGTTTATATAGCTTATACTGATCTGGCGTGAACTTGCCTTTAACCATAGAAGGCTCAACGTCAATATATGATGGTCTAATTGCTTCGTGAGCATCTTGTGCATCTTTTGAAGCTTTGTAATATCTATTTTCGTAAAAAGCTTCTCCAAATTCAGATATGATTTTGCCTTTAATTAGGACTCTAGCTTCTTCTGAAATTCTTGTTGAGTCTGTTCTCATGTATGTGATATGTCCGCTTTCATAAAGGCCTTGAGCAACCTGCATAGTCTTTTTAATTGAGAATCCAAGTTTTCTAGATGCTTCTTGTTGAAGTGTACTTGTTGTAAATGGCGGTGCTGGATTTCTCTTCTTAGTGCCAGCTTTAACCTCTTTAACAACATACTCTGCAGATTTTAATGAATTAAGAATTTCATCCATTTCTTCTTTTGAATGAAGTTCAATTTTCTTTTCTTTGTATAAGTTTAGCTTTGCACCAAAAGTAACTTTGTTCTCATCAAATTCAGCATCTAAAGACCAGTATTCTTCTGGTTTAAAGTTTTCTATTTCTTCTTCTCTATCTACTATAATCTTTACTGTAACGCTTTGTACTCTACCTGCAGAAAGACCGCTTTTAACTTTTTTCCATAGAAGTGGACTTATCTTATAACCCACAATTCTATCTAGCTCTCTTCTTGCCTGTTGAGCATCTATAAGGTTCATGTCTAACTGTCTTGGTTTATTAATACTTGTTGTTATACCCGTTTTAGTGATTTCATTAAATGTAATTCTGCAAGGCTCTTTCTCATCAATACCTAAAAGATAAGCCAAATGCCAGGCTATTGCTTCTCCCTCACGGTCAGGGTCAGTAGCAAGAAATACTTTATCTGCCTTGTTTGCATCTTGTTTTAATTTCTTTATTAGCTCTGCTTTTCCCCTAATGTTAATGTATTTCGGTTCAAAATCGTTATCAATGTCTATTCCAAGTTGTGATTTTGGAAGATCTCTAAGATGACCTTGAGATGCTTCAACAGTATAATTCTTACCCAATATCTTCTTTATTGTTGTAGCCTTTGCAGGCGACTCAACTATTAATAAATATTTTGGCATGATAGACTCCTTTTATATTTTAGTAGTTTCGAACAAATCAATAATATACAATCACTTCAAATAATTGTAAAGTAAAAAATTATTTTTTGCAAGCGTCCATTTTTGGGACACGACAATCAGCTCCCAAAATGGACAATGCGAACTTGTCCTGTCCCCGGAGGTGTCGATTTTGGGAGCTGACTGTCGTGTCCCCAAAATGGACAATTGTCGCTTTTGTAACATTAGCTTAATATATTTGTAACATTATATTAATTGTATTATATGTGCTTTTTTCCTATAATATAGGTAGTAAACTATGTTTATTAAGAAATGTGAGGAGGTCATATATATGAAGAAGATGAGCGACTCTAAAACAAAGAGCGTAAAAGGCGGAGCTGCTGTTACATCTAAAGCTGTTAAAAGCGAGGACAGCATCGCAAAGAGAGAAAAAGTTCTTAAAAACAGCATCTTAGGTTTGCTAGGCGAGTATTCTAACTTAGTTGCTGAAGCTAAGAAGTCTGGTGTAACAAAAGATAAACTTAAGAGAGGCTAAAAATTGTTTATTAAAGGACATCGATTAAATCGATGTCCTTTTTCTTTAGCTTGCGCTTTGAGAAGTACTTTCTCCTATTATATTCACATTATTGCTAAGGCTATTAACAAGCGCACCAATCATAAATATATTAAGCAAAACAACAAGAATAATTAGTATTGGTTTTTTAAAATTTCTTCTCTTCATCTTAATCATTCTCCTCTGCTTTGTTATCGTCAGCTATTTGAATAGCCTTATTTTGTGTACTCCACAATTCATAGAACATTCCTTTTTGCTTTAATAGTTCTGCTGGCGTTCCAGATTCTACAATTACTCCATCTTTTAATGCAATAATCTTGTCACATCTAGATAATGTATTTAATCTGTGAGCAATTACTATCTTTATTTTGTCCTTTTCATGAGACAAACTATTAACAATGAACTCTTCCGTTTTAGCATCTAGATTACTTGTTGACTCATCTAGTACTAAAACGTCTGGGTTCATAATTAGAGCCTTCGCAATCGAAAGACGTTGCTTTTGACCAGTTGATAAATTAACCGCACCTTCTTCTATCATGGTGTTAAGTCCATAAGGCTTTTCATCAACAAAATCCTTCATTTGAACTTTTTCTAGAACTTTTTCAACATCTTCAACGCTTGCTTTTCTGTTTCCTAGTGTCAAGTTATTGTAAATTGTATCTTGGAA
>JAEEYG010000079.1 GCA_016291695.1 Clostridia bacterium
AAAGTCCTGAATTGTTCCAAAAGATTCTTAATAATGGTACTTGGTATGGCGGAAATTTCATCTGCATGTACGTTATAGCAAATAATGAAAATGCCAATAATATAGGACTCGCAATTGGTAAAAAGGTCGGAAAAGCCTATAAAAGAAACCATATAAAAAGACTTATTAAAGAAGCATATACAGTACTAGAGACAAACCTAAAATTTGGCTACAATATAGTATTTGTATGGAAATCAAAAGCTTCTTACGAGGAATGTACCTTTGATGAAATTAAGAATGATTTAATTAAAATGTTTGATAAGGCTGGACTTGTGAATAATGAAAAAACTATTGATTCTAATGATTAAATTCTATAAAAAGTATATTTCACCAGGTACAGGAGCACATTGTATTTATATTCCAACATGTTCAGAATATGCTATGGATGCAATTAATGAATATGGTGCTATAAAAGGTGTATATATGGGAATTAAGCGAATTCTTAGATGTAGACCAGGAAAACAAGGCGGATATGATCCAGTACCTAAAAAGCAAAATAATAATTAATAACTTGTATAATTTACGTTTTTAAGTTAATATTTTGTTTGAGTTGAATATAAAACTATAGGAGGTAAAACTTTGAGTACACTTGCTTATATATTTGGATATATTTTGAAATTTTGGCTAAATTTATGTGGTAATTATGGCTTAGCTATGGTGCTTTTTTCGGTAACTGTTAAGGCAATTTTATTTCCACTTTCATTAAAACAACAAAAGTCTATGAGAATGAGCCAAGAGCTACAACCTAAGCTAAATGAGCTTCAAGCCAAGTATGGCGATAACAAAGAACAAATGACAATTGAATATCAAAAATTCATGAAAGAGAACAAATTTAATCCTTTTGGTGGTTGTTTACTTTCAATTCTTCAATTGTTTGTTCTATTTGGAGTTCTATACGTTGTTATGAATCCTATGAAGTATATGGATAAGTATACTGACGAGGAAATCAATGTTGCTTTTGAAGAAGCGGTTATAAATCAAGACTTTAGTGGCGACAAAGCTGCTTTTGAAGCTGCTGCTGTTGAATATTACAATAGTAATTCAGGAGATGTAAAGACTACTTCAGACGATATATCAGAAAATGCTAAAACTTTTTATTTTGACCAATATAAGAAGTCTTACAGATACTACGAATTAAAGATTTTAAGAGAAAAATATGACTTAAATTTCTTAGGTATTGATTTAGGTGAAACTACAGCTCAAAATCCTTCAAACCTAGCTTTGTGGATTTTCCCAGTACTAACTACAGTATTTTATTACATTTCACTTTGGATGGTTTCAAGAAAGCAAAAGAATAATAAGCCACAAACTATGAAAGACGCTAATGGCAACGAAATAGAAATGCCTAATATGGCTATGATGAACATATTCATGCCTCTTATGTCAGGATTTATTTCATACAGTGTTCCACAAAGCATGGGCTTATATTGGTTCTTAAATAGCTTTATTCAAATAATAATTCAGTTTGCTTCTGACAAAATGATTAAAAAAGAAAAAGATACAACTAAAGATTCAAAAGTATTAGATCCTGTTGAACCTATTAATGTTGAGGAAAATGATGAAACTGACAAAAAATAATTGCAGTAATGTAATTATTTAAATATAAAGGAGGAAAATAAAGTGGCAAAGGTAGTTGAAAGCGTTGGTAGTACTTATGAAGAAGCACTTAGAAAGGGATTAGAAGAATTAAATCTTAAAGAAGAAGAAGTTACAGTTGAGATTGTAAAAGATGCAACAGCAAAGAAAACATTTTTTAGTATATTAGAGCCTAGAGAGGTAAAATTATTAATTACAGAAAAAACAAATGGTAAAAAACAACATGCAAGTGCTGAATACAAGGAAAAAGAAGTTATTGAATTAGATGAAGCAACAATAAACTCAACAAAAGAAAAAATCGATAGTTTTCTTAAAGAATATATCGAAAAAATGCAATTAGATTTATCTTACAATATCAGTTATAGCAAGGGTTACATCTATATTAATATGGATGGAGAAAGCTCTGGAATTATAATTGGACATAGAGGTGAAAATCTAGATGCTCTTCAAGTATATGTTACAGCATTAGTTAATAAAGAATCAGAATCTAGGGTAAGACTTGTATTTGATGCTGAAAACTACAGAGAAAAAAGAACAAAATCACTTGCAGGTCTTGCAAATAGAGAAGCTGAGAGAGTTATCAGAACAAGAAAAAGCTTTACTTTTGAGCCTATGACAGCATTTGAGAGAAAAGCAATACATACAGCATTACAGAATAACAATAAAATCGAAACTCACAGTATTGGTGAAGAGCCTTACAGAAAAGTAGTAATTGCTTTAAGATAGTGATTTTAAGCCTCAAACTTAGGTTTGAGGCTATTTTTTTGATTAAAA
>JAEEYG010000080.1 GCA_016291695.1 Clostridia bacterium
AGAAGAAGCACTTCTATCTTCATCAATAACTTCTATCTCAGGAATTTTTGGATAAATTCCAAATTGGTAATTCTTATTTCCAGATAATGTTTCTTCAAGCTTTTTTGGTGCCTTAATCTTTTTTATGGAGCAATTAGAAAATGCAAATCTTTCTATTTCTGTCATAGAAGTCGGTAATATTAATTCTTCAAGAGATAAATGATCATGCTCGTTCTTACCAGGCGGAGCAAAAGTGAAAGCTTTAATACTTAAAAGTCTTGTATTAGACAAATCTAACGAACTCAATTTAAAGCAATCATTAAAAGCTCCACTACCAATTGAAGTTAAGCTTCTGGCATTAGAAAAGTCTATATGTTCTAAAGAGTGACAATCAGCAAATGCATAGTCTCCAATGCTTTCTGTAGAAGCTGGAATCACTATATGTTCTAAAGAATGACAATCAATAAATGCATAGTCTCCAATACTTTCTGTAGAAGTTGGAATCACAATCCTTGTCAAACTACAACAGCTTTGAAAAGCCTGATTGCCAATAGACTTCAAACTAGTAGCATTTGACAAGTTCACTTCAAGCAAGTTTACTGCACCGCTAAAAGCAAACCCTCCAATAGTTTCTAAGCTCTTGGCATTTGACAAGTCTACTCTATGTAGATTTTCAGCATGTATAAAACCATTTGGTATAATCTCTGTTGCAGTCGAAGGAACAACAACTTCATGAAGAAAACTTATATTTGAACGTTTACGTAAAGGTAATCCAACCTGCGTAATACCTTCATCAAAAACAAGCCTTACCTTTGGCTTTCCTTCATTTTTGCCTTCTTCTAGTCTAAGTGCCTCTAATACTTTTTCAAAGTCTTTTTTATTCATGTGATGAAAGTCACTATTAGGATCAAAACGAATATGCATTGTTATAATACCAGTTTTTTCTACTTCTTCCTTTTGTCTCCTTTTTTCATCTATTCTGGCCTTAAGTCTCACAAATAATCCGCTCTTATTTTTTTGCTGTTCTACCACTGGTTCAGTTTTTTCAGGCAATTTATAATTTAAACTAGGCTCTTCAACATTAATTAATCTTTCCCAAAACTCCAGACTTTTTTCTTTAGGTAATCCTGTAGTGCAGTACTTATACAAAAAATAAGCATCATTTGTTCTTCCTTGGTTTCGTACCTCTTCTACCTGTTTCAAAAGGGCGTCATGAAGAAACAAACTCATATCAGTTCCAAATTGTTTAATTAGCGTTTGCGCTTTATCAAGCTGACCAGATTTAAGAAGTCCTTTCATAAGTGCATACTGTGTCTCAGCTATTTTTTGCTCTAGTTCTTGATTCCTTGTACCAAAAGACTTATATTCTGAAATTACTTGTTCAAGAGTTGATTCAATAGTTTCTATATCATTACTAGAAATTGCAGAGTCTAGGATTTCTATTAGCATTATTTCTAGTTCAATAATGTTTTTGTCTTTATCCCTTTTTTCGTCTCCAGCAAGTGATGGAATCGGTTTAAAGTCTTTTAAAGGATTTGAAGTCGGATTTCCATTAATATAGGAATTTAGTGCTGTATAAAAAAGAATAATTTCATGGCCAATGTCTGATACAGGAACAACAGATTTAGGATTATTTTCAAATCTTTGCCTATAAGAATCATATCGTTCGCGTACTCTATCTTTCATTTCACTATCGGGCATTCTATTAATCAAGAGTTCAATTTCATCTAAAATTCCATCCATTCGTAGACTCCCCCTAATTTACTCTTTGTTATAATTATAACAGTAAAAATGCCTGAAACAGGCTTTATTAACAGTAAAGTAACAGAAATTTAATACAAAATAGCAAAACCTACTATAAATTTAAAACTTAATGAAAATGGCTTATTTCCACGGATTTCACGATAATAGATAAATAGTTCTTGACTTTGTTTACATAATGTAGTATAATTACAATTGTTGTAATAATCCACTTTCGACAAGCCCGTGAACGGGCGAAAGGAGAATCTGCATGGTTATTTGGGTTGGCAAGACCCCGGCGTTCCTCAATCTCCTCATGGTGAACTGTGTTGCTGACATCGGCAAGTTCCCTGAACAGGTACGTCAGGCTATCCAGGTAGTCAACGATCACGAAATCAAGATCGACTGCCTGGAATACGGGCAGGAAAAGGTGAAACTTCCCGCCTACATCGCCTGGGAAGAGGAGCCTCGCTGCCCGCACGGCTGGAATCTCTGGGTGAAGGCCAACGCTGCTGAGCAGCTGAAGACCGGTCTCCTGGAGGAAGTCGACGGCAAGTTCCGCCAGACGAAAACCAAGGTCTTCAAAGCGGAGCTCTACACCGGCGAGTTCCCGACCATCTTCGAAGGCCTGAGCCTCTTCGACGGTCAGGTGACCATCGACGAGGACAAGGTCCTCAAGATCGTCACCCCGTGGGGTGAGGCCAGCTGCAAGCCCTTTGAGGGCTACGTGATCCTCTACGGCCCCGACGACGGCAATGGGCATCCCGATGTCAATTGCCTGACTGTGGGCACGGCCAGCTTCAAGGCGTACAACAAATGTACGCCTGAGGGTAAGGTCATCCGAACCCTCGAGGAGCACCACCGACTGACTCGGTAAAAAAGACCGGGGCGCTAATCCAGCGCCCCGGTTCTTGCGTTTATAGAAAAATTTATAATAATGTCTTTTATAAATTAATAAAATCCGTTAATTCTCTTTTAATAGATTCTTCTGAAATTTCTCCTAAAGAATTTACAAACTCAACTACTTCTTCGTCTTTTTCAAGAGTAGAATAATCCCACCCTATTCTTTCTAAAATTGGCAATATGTTTTCTTTAAGATGTGGATAAAACTCGTTCATAGTATCAAAAGCATTTAATGGTTTATCTTCCTTTGTATACCTAGCAGATTCCCAGTCTAAAACCATTTCCTCATAATCTAGCTCGGTTTTTGGAAGATCATTATCATGATGTGATGATACACTTCTATGGAACTTGTTTATGCTTTTTTTATCATAAAATAATAGCAAATACATTTTATCCAAATCATGTTTCTCTATTCTTTTTATTAACTCTTCATCATCAAAATACTTTTTCGCTAAAAACATTAAAACTTTTCTATGCTTATATGTATAAACTAAATTTTCAAAATTATTCATATTAATCACCTTCCTATAATTATAAGTGTACAAAAAACATTAATATATTAATCATTTTTATGAGTAGCGACTACCTAATAGCCAAAATTCCAAGCCCAACCATAACTGCAGGAATAAAACCAAATAGTAGTCCGGGAAATAATAGCCCTTTTACATGAAACCACTTTTGATGATATTCTTTATCCATGTTCTCAGTTCCTTCAAGTCTAAAGAATTTTAAATTAGCAAATAGAACAAAGTCGATAAATAAAGTATCATAAATACCAATCCAAAGCATCATTCCAAAGGCAAACAAAAATCCGTCCATAAAAGATTTGGCGCCAGAAATATATGCTAGAGCAAATAAAATTACTACAAATAGCAAAAGTGCGAGCAGCTTAACAAATAAAACCTTTTTTGACTTTAAAGAAACATCAACTCTTTCATGAGTTTTAAAGTATTCTTCTCTAATGTCTTCTGGATAGTTATTAAGCATAAATGGCGTGTTTTTGTACTTCCTTGTTATATCAAAAATTGTTATTGTAAAATACATTGTGAGAATCAATGCAGATATTAAAATGATTGTTATGTTCATAAATATCACCTCAAATGATTAATTCGTAGCGGACAACTAGAGTTGTCCATGGCGCACGTGAGTAGCGCCACTACGATACTAATACGCCAACGTATCAAGTACTTTCGCATTTTCAGTCAAATACTTGGCGCTAAACTCCGCTTCTTCTTTTTCGGTGCCATATCCTAAACCCTCAAACCTAGCTCGTAAATATAAAACTTGCAAATAGCTAATCATAGATAGCTTTTGTATCATTTCTTTTAATTCATCATCCGTCTTATCATTGTAATAGTACTTAAACGTTTTCATAAATATATTTTCAGAAACATCTAATGGTAGTCCAAGGAACTTATCTGTATTTTGCTTATCAATGCATGAGAACGCATGATAAGACGCATACATAGCTCCAAATTCAAAGATTGGATGCCCTACAGATAGAGATTCCATATCAATAAATAGTAGCTCATCACCTTGCATCATAACATTTTTAACATGAAAATCCGAATGAACAACAGTGTTTCTATCAGGTATAGAATTATATAGCTTCTGCAATTTTTCATAAGTTTCATCATCAAAATATCTTTTGCACTCTTCAAGCATTCCAACTGCAATTTCTTTTCTTTTTGGAAGCTCACCATCTTTTACTTCTTTACTATGCATATCTTTTAAAATCGTAGCACTCTTCTTAGCAAAACTATCTAATGCCTCTTCACTATTAACAAGATTTACAACCATCTCAGCATTTAAAAGTTCAAATACAGCACCATAGGCGTCACCAACTTTAACGATGTCATAAGGTATAGCAGTCGGAATTCCCATAACAAACGCTTTTCTAGATAAATCTGTTTCCTTTTTTATCATTTCTAAAGCATCAGGAATTTTATACACTTTTACAATAGTTTCTGGATCAAGTCTATATATAATTCCGTAGAAACCTTCTCCTATAATCTCACAGTCGTCAATAGAAATCTTTCTCAATGCCTTTTTTATATCCATCATTTCAGAAAAACCAGTGACATTAAATACTTCAAATACTTCCTGATTACAATTAATAACTTTAGTATTTTCAACTGTTTTTTTACACTTAAGAACAAATCTAAGACCTGATGAAGAAATATACTCCAAATTTTCCATATCAAATACAATTGATGAAATGCCGTCTAAACTTCCAACTTCATTTTCAAGTACAGATACAGTATTTGTGTCGATTCTCCCTTCTACTTTAACAATAAGATTAGAATTATCAATTGTTTTTATTACGTTCATTATACTCTCCTTAATATCTATTTATATGTTTTTTTAATAGTAAGCATATTATAGCCATCTTGGTATTTATATAAAACTTCATCCATTATCTTTTTTGTAATAAAAATACCTAGTCCTCCAATTTCTCTTTCTTCTGAAGAGACGGAAATATCTGGGTCACTTTTTTCTAAAGGATTAAATTTGACACCATTATCAATAAAAGTAATAGTCATTGCGTTTTCTTCATTTTTGATAATCACAGAACATCTTCCTTCATTATCTGTATAAGCATAATGTGAAACATTTACAAATATTTCCTCAACAGCAAGCTCTATTTTTCTAATAGTGGCATCATCAAGGCCATATTTTTCAAACACTGTTTTTGCAAAGAATTGAACTTCCGGAAGATTGTTTTCATCAGCTATAAAATCTTTTCTAAAAACATTTTCATCTGTTTTTCTTTCTTTATACAATAATTCTAGCATTGTAATATCATCATACTGTTCAGAATTACCTACAAATCTATCTATATCTTGTTTCAATGTAATGATTGTATTTTTTACATCTAAATTCTTATTCTTATTAAGAAAATCTTTAAGTCGTTGCTCACCATATAATTCATTACTTGAATTAGTAGCTTCTGTAACACCATCTGTATATAAAAACAATTTATCTCCAGGCTCTATCTGCGCATCATATTTGACGTACTTTACACCATTCATACCAGCAAGTACAATATTAGGCTTAGATTTCAAGTATTCAAATCTACCTAATTTACTAGAATAGATAAGTGGCGGATTATGCCCTGCATTTGCAAATTCGATACTTCCTGTTCTTAAATCAATAATTCCAAACCAGCATGTTATAAATAGTTCAAGCTTATTATCATCACAAAGCATATTATTTACTCTACCTAGTGCTTTGTCTACTTCAGCGTCAATCATTGTAACATTTTTAATTAATATTTTAGAAATCATCATAACAAGAGAAGCTGGAATACCTTTACCAGATACATCCGCAACACAAATTGCAAGATGGTTTTCATCAACGAAGAACATGTCATAAAAGTCTCCACCTACTTCTTTTGCTGGAGTCATAGATGCATAAATGTCAATTTCATTTCTTTCAGGGAAAGCAGGAAAATCAGATATTAGCATACTCTTTTGAATTGCACTAGCAAGATTTAATTCAGTGCTAATTCTCTTTCCTTTTTCAGTTATTTCTTTTTGCTTATCAACCATATTTTTACCAGAACGAGCAATCTGAACGCAGGCAAAAGATATTATATTAAAGATGAAAAATTTAGGTAAAAAGAAATGTATAAAGATATTTTTTAGCCTTAATCCCTCATCTACTTGAATATTAGAAATTGCGTCTCTTAAAGTGCCATATATAGTAATTGTTGTATTATTAGGGACTATAAGATTATATGTATTAATATCTTGCTGACCTATATTTACAGACATAAAAGTGGAAAGCACAAACAATATAGTTGTTAAAAAAGCAATTCCAATCGTAAAATTCTTATTATAGTATCTTGCTGATAAAATTACTGGGATAACCATTACTAACGTAACATTATATTTTAATAATGAATCAGCCATAGCAAGTAGAACTGTAAAGCATATAAAAAGAAAGTGCTTTAGCCATGCCCCTTTTCCTTTTTTTGCATAACAAATTACTGCTGGTATGGCAAGAAAAATTAAGCTTCTAATTCCTAATGAGTTCATAACAGACATACCAACTTTAAAAACATTTAGATATGTTAGAAGCCAAGTAATAGCACATAGCCAAAAGATGTTAAGCATCGTAGAAGCTGTAACAATATTGGCATGTTCCTCGTTTTCTTTAAACAAATCTTCGCTTACGAAAACACTCCTAAACACGTAATACATTTTTTTTATTTTGCTCACAATAATCACCCACTATTAATATAATACTTATTATTCAATATCTATCCAGATATTATTATACTATAAAGAAAAATAACAATAATACATTTTTAAATTAATTGTATTTGTAATAAGTATATAAAAAGAAAAAGATTAGAGACACTCTAATCTTTTATTCTTCTATTACTCAAATAATAGATAATCACTAAATCCAGTCATATCAAATAATCCTTTAATCTCAGGATTAGGATTCTTTACAACTAAACCATCTTTAATACTCATCTTCTTTTGCAAAATAAGAATTATACGCAATCCAGCTGATGACATGTATTCAAGCTTTGAAAGATCAAACACGATTTTTTCAATACCATATAAGTTTGGTATTTCACTTTCTAGTTGTCTAGATGTAATTGTATCAAGCCTGCCTTCTAGTATAAATGTTAGAATTCCATTTTCTATATTTTTATCAATTGTTAGCATTGTTATTTCCTCCTCCAATATATTCGTAGTGGCGCTATTTGGTACGCCATAAATCATATTATACTTCGTAGCGGCGCACTAGAGTGCGCCATAAATTGCTTCATACTTCGTAGCGGACAACTAAAGTTGCCCATGACGCACTATAGTGCGCCGCTACAGAATAAAAATAAATACCATTTACTCTTTCTATTATACCATACCTCAAAATAAATAAAAGCCCTACTTGTAACACCTACAAGTAAGGCAAAATTTCAGCTCTTCATAGCTTCTAACAGCATCGGGAAGATATATTTAGGCCCATGTCCTTCATGAATAGTCATTTTCCCATCAGAATCTGTTGAAACTTCAAATGCGCTAGTACCACAAAAGTGTTCAAGATACTCAGCCACGATGTGTCTATGACAAAACTGACCTGGTTCTTCATAGCAGAGCAAAATAGGATCAACTTCATGCTCTAAAAGACCCATTACACTAATCTTTGAAAGGACTTCATCATAATAATGCTTTATGTAAAACCAAGCATTATCTTCTTCGGGAATTTTACCAATGTTTGAACGCCAGACAGTGAAAAAGCTTCTCTTCGGTGCAAGTTCGATTATGCATTTCCCTTCAAATCCTTTGCTCCGACCTTTGTCCCCAGAAATAGAAATCAGGTTTCCAGAATGGCAGTTGTCATAGCTCCCAGTGTAAATAGTGCTCATTTCAAAAACTCCTTTCTAGCAAGCTCCATACTAATTAAGCAGTAACGGAATATAGAATTGGTTTAATGAATATATTTAACATAATATTTAAAAATTGTCAACCTATCCTTAAGGCAAATTACGGAACCGTTTTTGAAGTTACATTTTAAAAGTAATAAACTATTTCATATACACTGATTTTGTACTAAGAGTAATACTTTATCAAGCAATTTTTGAATTCAAGAAATATTTAAACATCTATATTAATTCTTTAATTCTTTCTTCCATATCCTCTGGGCTATATGTAGGAGAATATCTTCCAATAATGTTGCCATTCCTATCGACCAAAAACTTAGTAAAATTCCATTTAATATCTCCATCTTTTACACATGTATTGCTTATTTTTTCGATTGCTGACATAGCCATTTTATTCTTTATACCATCTATAATATCTTCTTTAGCTTGTTCTTTAAGAAAAGTATATAAAGGAATTTCATTTTCGCCATTAACGTCAATCTTAGAAAACTGATCAAATGAAGTACTGTATTTTAGCTGGCAAAACTCATGTATTTCGTCATCAGTACCAGGAGCTTGCTTCCCAAATTGATTGCAAGGAAAATCTAGTATCTCCAATCCATCATTGTGATATTTTATATATAAATTTTCTAGTCCTTCATATTGTGGAGTAAATCCACAGCCAGTTGCTGTATTAACTATAACTAACACTTTTCCTTTGTAGTCAGACATAGAAACATCTTCACCGCTTCTACTCTTTACGGAATAATCATAAATTGGCATATTAATTTCTCCTTTATTATTACTATCATTTTAAATATTTGAATGCTTTATTAAAATAATATTCAATCTATTCATTTCTCCCATCATCACTTGATTTTTCTTTTTCATCCCTACTTATAACTTTTTCTATTTTATCTCTGCATCTATCTAAAAGCTTTTTTAATGTTGGACTATCAATCTTAGAAAAGATTTCATACAATTTCCTTAAGTCATCAACTTTCCCAGGTTTGGAATCTTTCAATATGCTGGCTTCTCGAAGTTTAAAATAAAGTATCGAATCTAATGATGGCATAAATAACGTCGTTCCATCTTCTAACTCAACTTTAGCAACATGAAATCTTTCCATCTTTTCAGCCGACTCAAGTTCATCCATCATATAACCTGATGCTATTTTCCAATGGGGATAAATTAAATAAAATTCATCCTCCATGCCATTTTTAATGTTTGTAGAGGTAGGCTTTGCACCATCTTTGGCACATTCATATGGTCCATTATTAACATTTATAATATCTATATCCTCGCTTCGAGATGGTCGAACTAGTTTTAAAAACTCCTTTCTAATTTCCTCGGCAATTTCAAACTCAATTACACCAGAAATACGTTTACCACTTCTATCTATATTCATTGTTTGCATCTTCTTTACAAAAGGTAAAATATTTGTAGCCAAAGAACCTGCAACTAAATAATGTAAACTCTCATCACTAAACTGAGGGCTCAATTCATATATTCTTTTAATGATTTTCAAACTTGCCTGAGCAAGTCTTTTTTTCTCTTCATAATCTATTTCTTCATTAGCCAACTTTATATACCTCCATATTATAAGACGTCAATAAGTTAGAAAAGAAGGATAACAAAATTTGACATTTAATATTTAATCAAACTAGTCATCCTTCTTATTAATCTCTATTAAATTATATAATTATTTTCCAAATGTTTCAACACTTCTTAATGAGATTGCAATAGCTTCTTCAATCTTTGAATTACCTACTGCATTAAACAGGTTATCGCCTATTCCTTTAATAATCTCTTTTGAAGCCATAAAGTA
>JAEEYG010000081.1 GCA_016291695.1 Clostridia bacterium
GTATTATTCTTCTTATGAGGGAATAACAGATGATGTTGTTAATGTTTCGGCAGAGGACTTAGACAAGTTGGACAAAAGTGTTTGGGATTATATTAAGGAAATTGCGATTATTTTTGGAATCGCTACGATTTCTACATACTTGCACTCTAGAATCATGATTTACATATCACAAGGTGTTCAAAAAGAAATTCGTGATGAGATGTTTGAAAAAATGCAAAACCTACCTATAAAGTTTTTTGACACAAATTCTCATGGCGACATTATGAGTAGATATACTAATGATATAGAGACATTAAATCAGATGATTTCGCAAAGCATTCCACAAGTGCTTGGAACATTTGTTACGGTTGTTACCGTATTTCTTTCAATGCTTGCCATAAATGCTGGACTTACAGTATTTTCTCTTGTTCTTATTGTTATTATGATGTCATCTACAAAAAAGATTGCGCAGTTTGCTAGCAAGTATTCAATCAAACAACAAAATGATTTGGGTAAGATAAATGGCTATGTTGAAGAAATGATTCATGGTCAAAAGGTTATAAAAGTATTTACACACGAAGAAAAAGCGGTTGAAGGCTTTGAAAAATTAAATGCAGAATTATATGATTCTTCTGTTAAGGCCAATACATTTGCTAACATATTGATGCCTATTACTGGTAAAATGTCTAGACTTCAATATGTAATTGTAGCTATAGCTGGAGGCTTTGTGGCTGTAAAGACTGGTGCTCTTTCTCTAGGAAATTTAGTAGCTTATTTGCAGTTATCAGATAGATTAGGTATGCCAATTAATCAGGTTACTCAGCAGTTTGCTTCGATAGTCATGGCACTAGCTGGCGCTAAGAGAATATTTGATTTGATTGATGAAGAACCTGAAAGTGATGAAGGTGTAATTACTTTAGTTAATACAGATAAAGATGGTAACGAGGTTAATGAGTTTACAAAGGATTGGTCATGGAAGGTTCCAATGAGACTTGTTCTAAATGATGACAAGTATATTGAACTTCGCGAAAGATATAAAGAATCTAAAGACGAGTCAGACTTTGTATATGTTCCTGTAAAAGGACATATTGAAATGATTGATGTTACTTTTGGATATACTCCTGACAAGACAGTTCTTCATGATATCAATCTATATGCAAAGCCGGGACAAAAGATTGCATTTGTTGGTAGTACCGGTGCAGGTAAGACCACCATTACAAATCTTATTAATAGGTTTTACGATATTCAGGAAGGCATTATTAAATATGATGGGCTAGATATAATGGACATAAAGAAGGAATCGCTTAGAAAATCTCTTGGAATGGTTCTTCAAGAAACAAATCTTTATACTGGCACTATCATGGAGAATATTCGTTACGGAAGACCAGAGGCTTCTGATGAAGAAGTAATTGAAGCGGCAAAACTTGCTAATGCGCATGGCTTTATTAAAAGACTGCCAAACGGTTATAATACAGTTTTAACAGAAAATGGTAGCGAATTATCTCAAGGGCAAAGACAATTAATATCAATTGCTAGAGCAGCTGTTGCAGATCCTCCAGTAATGATATTAGACGAAGCGACAAGTTCAATTGATACTCGTACAGAAAAAATAGTCCAAGAGGGAATGGACAAACTAATGAACGGCAGAACCGTTTTAGTAATTGCACATAGATTATCTACAGTTAGAAATGCAAAAGCGATAATGGTATTAGAACATGGTGAAATAATTGAAAGAGGAGAACATGACTTCTTGATAGAGCAAAAAGGAACATACTATAAGTTATATACAGGAGCTTTTGAACTAGATTAGTATTTTAATAATTGCTCTAATGATATAATAAAAATAATGATTGGTAACAGGGAGGATTTTTTATGGGAGATATGCTTGATATGATTTTCGAACAGGCAATTGCAAGAGATGCATCTGATATCCATTTTTTATCAGGTAGCAAGCCACTACTTAGAATTTCTAAGGAGTTAGTTTATTTGGATATGATGCCAGAACTTGGTGCAAATGATCTTAAGATGATTATTAATAAGATTACTGATGGTAATGCTAAAATATTGCAACTACTTGATGAAACGCGAATTTTGGATATCAACTACAAATATCAAGAGCATAGGTTTAGAGTAAATGTTTCATATTCTATGGATGTACCTACAATTACAATGAGAATAATTAAGGATCAACTTCCAATATATGATACTTTAAATCTTCCTTCAAATGTTAAGGACTTTACCATTAAAAGCCAAGGATTGATTCTAGTTACAGGAAAGCCTGGTTCAGGCAAGTCTACCACTCTTAGTGCGCTTGTAAATGAGATAAATGAATCAGAGAGTAAAAAAATACTTATGCTTGAAAGCCCAATAGAGTATGTTCATAAAAACAAAAGAAGCTTTATTGTTCAAAAAGAAGTTGGGCCTTTTGGTGATTGCAAAACTTGGCATGAGGGCGTTAGAAACTCATTAAGAGAAGATTGTGATGTCCTAGTCGTAGGAGAAATTCGTGATAGAGAAACTATGGATGCTACTTTGGAAATGGCAGAAACGGGACACTTGGTTTTGGGAACGCTTCATACAAACTCATGTGCAGAAACTATAGACAGAATTATTAGTTTCTATCCAACTGAGGAACAACCTACTATAAAGTTTATTGTTTCAAATGTTTTAAAACTTGTTGTTTCACAAAGAATGCTTAGAGGCGGATATGGCAATCTTGTAATGATACCAGAGGTATTAGTTGTTGATGACCATATAGGTGGAATGATTAAGAAAGAAAAGTTTAATAATATTGAAGTTGAAGATGCTATGCAGTCTGGAAGAGAGAAGGGAGATTTATCAATTGTCTTTTCTCTTGCAGAAGCTGTGCTTCAGAATAAAATTACAATAGAGCAAGCATACAAAGAAGTTGACTTTAGAAGACAAGAATTGTTAGGAAGAATAATTGCTGCCGGTAGGCAAAGAAGAATGTATTAATATGTTGTTGCAACATAATCGTAGCGGCGCACTAGAGCGCACCATGAGTAGCGGCGCACTAGAGTGCGCCATGAGTAGCGTCGAGCATTGCTCGCCATGGACAACACTGCTGTCCGCTACAAACTAAATAAAACTCGAGGTGAAATTATGCTAAACATTGGTTGTCATCTTTCCGCAAGTAAAGGTTATACTCACATGGCGGAAGATACACTAAAGATAAATGGAAATACTTTTCAATTCTTTACACGTAATCCTCGTGGAGGACAAGCTAAAGAAATTGATGAAGAAGATATAAAAGAATTTTTAAAAATTTCCAAAGAAAATAATTTTGCTAAAATTCTTGCTCATGCTCCATATACAATTAATGTATGTTCAAGTAAGCCGGAAACTCGCAGATTTGGAATTGACACAATGAAAGATGATCTTCGTAGAATGGAGTATACTCCTGGCAATATGTATAACTTTCATCCGGGAAGTCATGTGGAACAAGGAGTAGAAGTAGGGATACAGCTTATAATAGATGCTCTAAATGAGATATTAGAGGAGTATCATGATTGCCACACAACAATTCTTCTTGAAACGATGGCTGGCAAAGGTTCGGAAATTGGAAGAACGTTTGAAGAACTTAAGCAAATAATTGATGGAGTAAAGTATAATGAGAAGCTAGGTGTTTGCCTAGATACTTGTCATGTTTATGATGCTGGATATGATATAGTAAATGACTTAGATGGCGTGTTAAAGCATTTTGATGAAGTAATTGGACTTGATAGGCTTAAAGCAATTCATTTAAATGACAGTAAGAATCCAATGGGAAGCCATAAAGATAGACATGAGAAGATTGGACAAGGGAGCATAGGACTTGAAGCTTTATCTAGAGTTACAAATCACCCATTACTTAAAAATTTGCCATTCTTTTTAGAAACACCACAAGATGATTTGGACGGCTGGGCAGAAGAAATAAAGATGCTAAAAGAACGATATTCATAAAATTATATATATCGTAGCGGCGCGACTCACGTGCGCCATAAGAATATTTGAGGAAATTATATGGTTAAGTTTAACAATTCTTGGGATGAAATCCTAAAAGACGAATTCGAAAAAGACTACTACAAAAAAATACGTGAATTTTTAAAGCAAGAATATTCACATTACAAAATTTATCCCAATATGAATAA
>JAEEYG010000082.1 GCA_016291695.1 Clostridia bacterium
GAATCCTGCACCGCCACGGCCTCTTAATCCAGATTTTGTAATTTCTATAATAACTTCATCTTGAGTCTTTTCAAACAAGCATTTTTCTAATGCTTTATATCCATCAAATGCGATGTATTCCTCGATATCTTCTGGGTTTATAACACCACAGTTCTTAAGTGCAACTCTCTTTTGTTTTTTGTAAAAATCAAGTTCGTCAAGTTTAGTAACCATATTACCATCAACATCTTTTACAAGAAGTCTCTCAACTTTTGTTCCAGCAACAACGGCGTCTAAAATTTCTTCGCAATTTTCAACTGTTACATGGCTATAAAATGTGTCTTCTGGACGAATAATGATTATAGGGCCTTTTGAGCAAAGTCCAAAACATCCAGTTTGAATTACTCTAACATTTTTGATGCCTTTTTCTTTAATAAGTCTGTTGAATTCTTCAATAATCTTTGGAGATTTAGAAGATGTACAACCTGTACCACGACATACTAAAATATGTTTTTCTGTAGTGGCAGCTCCTGTATTTACACGAAGTTCAAGTTCTTTTCTTTTTGTTTCACGAATTTGATTAATTTCTTCTCTTGTTTTCATAGGCTTTTCTCACAAGTCATCAATTGTGATTTGTGATTTCTCCTTTCATATTTGATATATTGAATTAAGTAAAAAAATTATGGTAGTTGAGCAAGAATTCTATCTATTGCCATATCTAGTTGCTTTACTGTAGCATTTCCGTGTACTTCTCCATTTATCATAAATACAGGTGCTAAACCGCAAGCACCAACGCATCTAACATCATCTAAACTAAATAAGCCATCTTCAGTAGTTTGACCCGGCTCTAAGTTTAATCTTTCTTTAACTCTATCTAATAAAGCCTGTGAACCTTTAACAAAGCAAGCAGTTCCAAGGCATATAGATATTTTATATTTACCTCTAGGTTCTAAAGTGAATCTTGAATAAAAAGTTATAACACCATAAATTTCGGCAAGCGAAATACCAAGAAACTTAGAAACCTCAATTTGTGCTTCCTTTGGGACATATCCAAACTTTTCTTGAATGTCGTTTAAAATGCCGATTAATCTGTCCTTTTCTTTAGGGTAGTTTTCAAGAATTTTTTTTGTTTCTTCTTGAATTTTTACATCGCCACAACTCATAAATGATTCCTCCTAATAATTATTAAATCCCTATTAATATTTTATTACTAATGTAGTAATATATTCAACATTTTTTTATTATGATGTATAATATTTAAAATTGCAGTAACATATTTTTAATTAGATTGGAGTATTTATGAAAAACAATTTAAAAAATTATGCAATAATTATCACAATATTTAGTTTGGCTATTTTAATGTCCACAATTTCTTATGGTGCTTTAATCGAAGATAGGGCAACATATGATTTGCCAGACAGATGGATTTATGAAGGTGTTGTATCTGACGAAGAAGGAAAGTTTCCTCAAAAAAAATACACGCTAGTAAAAGATTTAACAGAATCAATTTTGTATGGAAATAGAGATATATATGAGGAACTTAGTCAGAAACTTCCTTTCATTAGCAGGGATACTTTTCAGTCAATGTTTTCTGAACAAGACATGGCATCAATAATTGCAGGTGCGAGTGGAACAGAAACATTTGAAAAAACGTATGGCAATACAAAGTTCTATGAAACCACAAAAACTCAAACGATTACTGAAAATGGAAATGAAGTAAATATCAATTGCTTAATTGATATTTGTTTTGAAGATAATTATATTCATTCGTTTTCTTTAAGCTATAGAGATAGCTTAGAAGGACTTAGCGACTACGAAAAAATGCTTACGTCATTTAAGGTGGGTAAGCCAACTAATACTGTTTTAAAAAATAGAGAATACTATTTAAAACTTGAAATGGAAGAAAAGAAAAAGCAGGAGCAAGCACAGCAGACTCCAGCACCAACAGAAGCGCCTACTGCTACGCCTGAACCAGAAGCAACGATAGAACCAACAGCTACACCACAAGTTACAGAAACACCAGCACCTACCGAAACACCTGCTCCTGAAGCTACACCATTAAATAGTGGAGATATAGTAATTATTGATTCTGGTGAGAGGCTTGCATCACAAGAAAAAGCAGGCAGCATAGAAAGTGGAGAAATCATTTTGCTAGAGTCTGGAGAGTCTATAAGTGAAAATATAGGACCAGAAGAAACACCAGAACCAACAGAAGCTCCTACACCAGTAGTTAATACTCCAGTTCCAGCTACTACGACCACTCAAAGTCCAAAAAAGGTATCACTATTTTGGACTATTATGACTCTTCCTATAGTTAGAAGATTGATTATAGGCTGTATCATAATCGACATTATAATTACTATCCTTGTTAAGAGGCATAAAAAGAAGAAAAAAGAAATGCAACAAAAAGAAAACGAAAATACAAAATAAAACTTAAGGAGCTCCTAAATTTTTAAGAGCTCCTGTTTTATTAAATGCCCATGTATCATTGACTTTAAGCCATAAATGTGCTATTTTTATAGCAATAATTAAAACCGAAATGTAGAAAGCAAGGCGATTTTATGAAAAGAATGATTACTGGTTTGCAACCATCTGGACGCATAACTATTGGAAATTATATTGGAGCTATTAGGCAAATGATTAACAATCAAGATTTGTATGAATCATTTATTTTTGTAGCAGACATGCATGCAATCACGATTCCACAGGATCCAGAAGCTCTTAAAAAGAACATTAGAGAACTTGTTGCACTTTATATCGCATGTGGAATTGATCCTAATAAAAATGTTATATTTTTACAGTCAGATAATTATTATCATGCTAACGTTTCATGGATTTTAGAATGTAATACACCTTTTGGCGTGCTTGGAAGAATGACACAATTTAAAGATAAGAGTAAAAAACATCAAAACTTTATGGCTGGATTATTAACTTATCCAATACTTATGGCTGCAGATATTTTAATTTATGATGCAGACATCGTTCCAGTTGGAAAAGATCAAAAGCAACATGTAGAACTTGCAAGAGACATTGCAGAGAGCTTCAATAAAAGATACAACACAGAATTCTTCAAAATTCCAGAACCAGTTATTTCCAAAGAAACTTCAAAGATAGGAGATTTAATTGATCCTACCAAGAAAATGAGTAAGTCTGCTGAAAACAAAAAAGGAGTTATTTTCCTATTAGATTCTGAAGCGGATATTCGAAAGAAAATAATGGGTGCGACTACTGATTCAGAAATGAATATTAAATATGATGTAGAAAACAAGCCGGGCATTAGTAGCTTAATTGCAATTTACCACGAACTAACAGGTCTTTCTATTGCCGAGATTGAAGAAAAATATAAAGGTCAGAATTATGGCACATTTAAAAAGGATGTTGCAGACGTTGTTGTAAATACTTTGATCCCAATTCAAGAAAGATTTAATAAACTTGTTAACAGCAAGGAATTAGATGATATTTTAGAAAATGGAAAAAACAAAACTTTAGAAATTGCAAAAGCAAAATATGAGCAAATAAAGAAAATTGTTGGTTTAGACAGATAAAATAAAAAAGAGTACATTTATGAATTGAACTAAATGGGGTTCACTTCATTTAAGTACTCTTTTTTTGTTGGTCATTTCATGAAGAAAAACACGACTTCCAGAATGATTCCTACCAACATCACTCCGCTAGAAAGCAGAATGGGCAACCGTCCGTAGAGCTTGTTGAACTTGAGCGACATGTAGTAGTAAAAGGAGACAATGGAGCAAGAGAGAAACATGGCAATAATAAGGAACATAACACTCCCTCCCTTATATGTCGTCGGTAAAGAAAACAAAAAACTTTGCAACTTCATAATACATCAGAAATTGCAAAGTTTCAATACTTGTGGTTAATTGGTCTGGGTAGCGCGACTCGAACGCGCGGCCTCTTGCTCCCGAAGCAAGCGCTCTACCACCTGAGCCATACCCAGATAAAAAGCATTTTTATGAAATGCCTTTTAATTTTTTTATATTTTCAATCGCATTACATTTATAAACAATTTTGCCATATTCGTACAAAGTTGCTAACATGCTGTCAATATTTGGGAATAGTGTAGCATAATCCGCAATAACATCGTCGATTACACTAGTTAATAAATAGTAATTTTTGTTATATACGTATAATGTAGAATTATCAGATTTTGAAGTACATTCTGTGTACGCTAGAAGGTCATCTAGACAAGCAAAACGATATAATAGCTTATCAGATGAAGGCTCTTTTTTTATTCTACTTAATTTATAATCTACTGGCTTATCTTCATGTATAGTTTTTACGCCAGAAAATAAATCTTTTGATGTTTTTGTGACAACCAAAGTAAACATGCCAGTTTCGGCAACCCTAGCGTCTACACGAATCATTGATTCGTCGATTGAAAAACCATATTTTTTTTCTGCTTCTTGCATAACGTCCCAGAAAAAGTCTTGAGTTTCCGGAGAATTTTTTAGAAATGAACGTGCATCCAAATTATTATTTTTTAAATCGTCTATATCTAAAGTTATTTTAAGCTTGTCGTCATTAATTTTTTCGATTTTCAATTTTTTCTCCTTTCAAAACGAGAACAAAAAACGAATAAAAATGCTACTTGCTGTCTTTTTTTCCATTGGTATAGTTTTTATAATCAAAATAGTCCAAAAGGGCATAATAAATCTCTTGTAAATCATTTTCTTCGAGCATACTTTGAATTTTAATTCTGTAAAATAAATCCCTAGAATTTTCAAACAAAACTGGCTCATCAATTGTTTTGTTAAGGATTTCTATTTGTTCTGGCAAAATTGATGTATTAAAAATAACTCTCGGGTTTTCAAATGTGCCATAAATATACTCTTTTAAAGGAATTATGTTGTATTCTCTTTGTTTAATAATGAGAGAAACCTCATTTATTACGTGACATTGTTCGGGATAAAGATAGACCTTTAAGCATGTGTAGGTATCAGAGTCATATTTTTTGATGTCATCTTTTGGATTTAAAAGACCTACAAAAACTTTCTTTTCAAGACCATTAATTGGAATAACATTTGAAAAATGATCTGAAAGTTTTACGCCAAATTTTAAGATATTATCTATCTTCGAACTATCAACGTAAAAATAAATTGTTACCATTTATAGTCCTTTCAAAAATATTACAAATTTTTTGAGCAAGACACATAGTTAAAACAAGATTAGTATACATTAAAAGAGCAAATAGTCAACAAATAATAAAAAGTTAGTTTTAAATGTTAAAAAATTGACAATGAGTAGTAAAAAAGAGTACACTTAATTGTAGTAATTATGACATATTTTTCAGTTGAAAGGAATGATATAAATGATAGAAATCAGATGGCATGGCAGAGGTGGACAAGGTGCTAAAACAGCATCACTTTTGCTTGCTGATGCAGCGTTTAATACGGGAAAATATATTCAAGGATTTCCTGAATATGGACCTGAAAGAATGGGTGCTCCAATTACATGCTACAACAGAATTTCTGACGAACCAATTAGGATTCATAGTAATATTTATGATCCTGATTATGTAGTAGTTGTTGATGACACTTTACTAGAAGCGGTTGATGTTACTGCAGGGCTAAAAAAAGAAGGAGCAATAATTATTAATACAACAAAAACTCCTGATGAAGTTAGACCATTACTTAAAGGATACGAAGGAAGAGTATGTACTATTGATGCAAAAACAATTTCAATAGATACATTAGGAAAGTATTTTCCTAATACGCCAATGCTTGCAGCAGTAGTTAAAGTTACAGGAATAATGACAGAAGAAGACTTCCTAAAAGATATGGAAAGTTCTTTTGCACATAAATTTGCAAAGAAGCCGGATGTTATACCGGGAAATATGGAAGCACTTAGACGCTCTATGCACGAGGTAAAAGAGTAATTCGAATGAAAATCAGCGTCTCGCTGTGTCGCTACGACCTTTTCAAATGCTCAACGTGCACCAGCACGCCTCCGCTTTGAAAGGTCTAGGCTCCTTGCGATACACTAATTTTGATTCGAATTAAAATAGTACATATTCGTAGCGGAGCTACTCGCGTGCGCCATAGAAAGGAATAATTTCGTAACGACGAGCATTGCTCGCCACAAACAATAAAGGAGGAAATCCAAATGTATGAATCAAGCAAAATAAATGCAAAATCAACTTGGCAAGAAATGACACCTGGTGGAACAATATATGATGCTGGTAACTCGGTTGATTTTAAAACAGGCGACTGGCGTTCTAAAAAACCAGTATTTTTAAAGGAACAATGTAAACAATGCTTACTATGCGTTCCATGTTGCCCTGATAGTGCAATCCCAGTAAATGCTGAAGGACAAAGAGAAGATTTTAATTATGATTATTGCAAAGGGTGCGGAGTTTGCGCGAAGGCGTGTCCATTTCACGCCATCACAATGGAATAAATTTGCATGAAAATCGGCGTCTTGCTTTGTCAGCTGCGGTATTTTGCATCCTCAACGTACCAACGTACGCCTCCGGTGCTCGCACCTTGCTTCCTTGCAATACACCAATTTTGATGCAAATTAAAAAAAATAATAAATTAATTATGATTCGAATTTGAAATTTTTTGTAGCGGCGCACTAGAGTGCGCCATAGAAGAAACAATTGTATGTAGCGGCGAGCATTGCTCGCCATGGACAGCATTGCTGTCCGCTACCAAGCTTTTAACAATATATCTGATATAAAAACAGAATTTGAAAGAAAAATAAAATAATTTGAGCTTTTATCAAAAATAGTATATTGCAAGGAAGCAAGGCACGAGCACCGGAAGCGTACGATGGTACGTTGAGGATGCGAGATGCCGAAGCTGACGAAGCAAGATGCTGGTTTTCATAAAAGCGACCAAGGAGGAAAATATGAGAGAAAGATTGAGCGGCAACGAGGCAGTAGCCAATGCAATGCGACAAATTAATCCTGATGTTGTTGCAGCATTTCCAATTACACCTTCTACTGAAATTCCACAATACTTTTCAACATTTGTTAATAACGGACAAGTTTCTACAGAATTTGTTCCAGTAGAAAGTGAACATAGTGCAATGAGTGCATGTATTGGTGCATCATCTGCAGGTGCCAGAGTAATGACAGCTACATCTGCAAATGGATTATCATTAATGTGGGAGATGCTTTATATTGCTTCATCACTAAGACTTCCAATTGTTATGTCTTGCGTTAACAGAGCAGTATCTGGACCATTAAATATTCATAATGATCATTCAGACTCAATGGGTGCAAGAGATTCTGGTTGGATACAATTATATGGTGAAACAAACCAAGAAGCTTATGACAACATATTGATGGCAATTAAAATTGCAGAGCATAAAGATGTTATGCTCCCAGTAATGAATTGCTATGATGGATTTATTACATCTCACTCAATAGAAAATATTGAACTAATTGAAGATGAAAAAGTTAAAGAATTTGTTGGAACATATCATCCAGAACATTACCTTTTAAATAAGGATGAGCAAATTGCTATTGGACCACTTGATGTTCAACCATTTTTATTTGAACACAAATATCAGCAAGCTAGGGCAATGAGAAAAGCTAAGGATGTTATAAAAGAAGTTCAAGAAGAATTCTATAAATTAACAGGCAGAAAATATGATTTAATAGAACAATATAAAATGGAAGATGCAGAACTTGCAATTGTAGTTCTTAATTCTACAGCAGGAACTTCAAAAGAAGCAGTTGATAGATTAAGAAATCAAGGAATTAAAGCAGGATTAATTAAACCTAGAGTTTATAGACCATTCCCTGGTGAAGAAATAGCAAATGCATTAAAAAATGTTAAAGCAGTTGCTATATTAGATAAAGCAGATGGTTTAAACGGAGTTGGTGGTCCATTATTTACTGATACTACTTCTGCTATGTTTGCTAACCATGTATTAACGCCAAAAGCATTAAGCTATATTTATGGTATCGGCGGTAGAGACGTTAGAGTGGAAGATATTGAATCAGTTTATAAAGACCTACAAGAAGTTGCAACGCAAGATACGGTTACAGACACATATAGATACCTTGGACTTAAAGGAGGTAGAGACTAATGGCTTATAATTTTAAAGAAGAAATGAAAAAGCAAAATCGTCTAGCCTCTGGACATAGAATGTGTGCTGGATGTGGAGCACCAGTTGTTGTTAATGCTGTTCTTCGTGGACTTCATGAAGGAGACCATGCAGTTATTGGCGCTGCAACAGGATGCCTAGAAGTGTCTACATTTATGTATCCATATTCTGCATGGAGAGATAGTTTTATCCACACAGCATTTGAATGTGCTGGAGCAACTGTTTCTGGAGCAGAGGCAGCATTTAAATCTTTAAAGAAACAAGGAAAACTTCCTGAAGATTACACTTCAAAATTCATTGCTTTCGGTGGTGATGGTGGAACTTATGACATAGGTCTTCAATCTCTATCTGGTGCTATGGAAAGAGGACATGATATGGTATATGTATGCTACGATAATGGAGCATACATGAACACTGGTATTCAACGTTCTTCAGCTACACCTAGATTTGCAGATACTACAACTTCACCGGCAGGAAAAGTTGTTCCTGGAAAACAACAACCTAGAAAAGATTTGACAGAGGTAATCGCAAATCATCACATTCCTTATGTTGCTCAAACTGCTGCAATAGCAAACTTTAGCGATATTACTACAAAAGCTGAAAAAGCTATATATACTGAAGGCGGAGCATTTTTAAATGTTCTAGCACCTTGCCCAAGAGGTTGGGGATATAACACAGAAGACTTAATGCAGATCAACAAACTTGCAGTTGAATCTTGCTACTGGCCTTTGTATGAAGTTGAAAATGGTGTATATCATATTACGTATAAACCAGCAAACAAAATTCCAGTTAGTGAATTTTTAAAACCACAAAGAAGGTTTAAACATTTGTTTAATCCAGGAAACGAGTGGATGCTAGAAGAACTTCAAAAAGAAGTTGATGAAAGATGGCAAAGATTACTAGAGTTAGAAGAAATAACAAATAAATAACGATATATGTCTTATAAGAAAGTGGGGTGAATAATATGTCTTTTTGTGCAAACTGTGGAACAGAACTAAAAGATGAAATGAAAGTATGTCCAGGTTGTAATGCACCAAATCCAGGGTATAAGGAGCCACAAGCAGAAGCAAATTCAAATATGGGAACTGCTTTTGGAACGGATAATGGCGGAACTAGTCGAAATAATGGTGGCTATACTTTTGGTGGAGATAATTCAAATGGCGGACAAAGCTATGGTGGAAGCAATCCAAATAATGGTCAAAACTTCCAAAACAATGCGCAACAAGCATTTAATAACTTTAATAATACAGCAGATACTACAGGAGAATATGATCCAAACGATATTAGTGCAAACAAAGTTATGGCTATATTAGCGTATTTTGGAATTTTAGTTTTGATACCAATACTTGCAGCACCAACATCTAAGTTTGCAAGATTCCATTCAAATCAAGGTGTAATTGTTCTTATAGTTGCTTTAGTAGGATGGATTCTTGGATTTGTTCCAATTATTGGATGGTTAGCAAGTCTAATAGTAACGTTATTTGCTGTTGTCATAGCTATTATAGGATTAATCAATGCAGCACAAGGAAAAGCAAAAGAAGTACCAGTTGTAGGTAGCCTTAGATTACTAAAATAAAATAAATTAGATAACGTGAAAGTGCCCTCTCCTTTAGAAGGAGAGGGCACTCGTGCGCTTAGTCGATATTTCGCTCAGACTCCATCTGGAAGTCATAGAAGTACTGAGCAAGCTCATCGCCGGAGACGAGAATAGCATTTTCTCCGTCGATGTATGCAATGTTCTGCACTTGGTAGTAGATGGGAGAGTCCTCGTTGAATTGAATATATGCGTCCCCATATTCGTCGAGGACAATCACCATTCCATGTATTCCAGCAAACTTCCCACTTTCAAGTTGAACGAATAGGTAGTTCTTGCCAATCATCTCCGAGCGATACCAGGAAAGTTCGGAGAGCAGGAAAAGGTCAACACTTTCCGCATCGAAACGAAGGATGTAAAAGTCCTCGCCATCCTCGAGCGGAAGTCGAACGGTCTCGCCGGGAAAATCGAAGGTGAGAACCGGCCATTCGTCTTGAAGGACTTGGACATACGGAGTATATCCCAGATACTCTGTCACCCTGTCCATGAATGCGTTGAAGGACATGGTGGCAGTAGTGTAGTCTGTGAAATACAGCCCATCCCAGTCGTCATCATTGTCTCCAGCAAGTGCCGAGCTTACAACAACAGAAATCATCAGAACCAGAAGAATACCAAGCAGCCGCTTCTTCATGAGAAGCCTCCTTTTGGGCTATAGCCCAATTTAGTCTGCAAGATATGCAGCCAATAAACATTATATCACGGTTTACATAAGAAGTAAACAAGTTTTTTGGATAAAATACAGCCGCTTCGTAGTCGAAGCGGCTGTGAGCTGAAAGCCTTACTAGGCTTACTTGTCGGCAGTGTTATACCAGTAGATTGCTTGGGAAAGTTCTTCCCCGGAAACCACGATGTAATCATCAAATTCTTCAATATCGTAGAGAGCGTAATCGTATGAGGGCTTGCCATGCCCGAAGTTTAAGTAAATCCCACCATGAGGACTCGTGACGATGTACAAATCAAGACCAGAAGCAGTAAAGACGGTATCATCATCTTCTGCCTTGTAGAATGACACAGAAGTGTTTTTGAAGCGAGAAACATATTCATCGAGTTCTCCATTTAGAAGATTTTCTCGGTCTTGTGAAGACATGTACATTGTACCAGACTGGTACATTACCATACGCTGTACGTCGTCATTTGGCATTTTAATGGTAATTACACCATATTTGCCACTGGCACCAGTCGAGAACGTCACAGTAGGAACATAACCGAGCACATCTCGTATCTCTTGCATGAACTCATCCAGGACAAGCGGTGCCCAATCGACACCGTCTCCGCTTTCTGAAAAAGCGGTTGTGAAAGAAACCACCAGAGCAAGAACCAGAGAAATCAGAACCAGTTTCCGCATGATTTGCCTCCTTTTTTCCATAGCCAACAGAGAAAATTTTGTTACAAAAGGCATTATATCATTGTTTACATAAATTTTCAATAAATTCTTTCTATATTTATGAACCACCAGAATTCTCTGATAAGATGGAAAAAAGCAATCTGTACACATAATCTGTTGCAATAATGGAACTTTTAATGGACGTCCCCAAGTCCGAAGTTCGGATCACTTTGAGATAGTATGTGGCAAAACTTTTGTATCAGAAATCATCACAAAAGCGTTAGCATCATGCTCTCCTACTATTTTTTTGAAATCTTTTAATTTTCTATTCTCTATAGCTGCAAATATAATGTATTTTTCGTCAGAATATTGAGATGCTTCAGCAGCAATAACTGTAATTACAAATCCTGCATCCCTTAAAGCGGTGATCATGTCGCTATTTTTCTTTGAAGTAACAATTTGAACATTAATTGTCGATGAAATTCTTTTAGAAAGTTCTCCACCTATTAAATTACCTAATGAAAATCCAACTGCATAAGCAATTGCGACATTTAATGTGTCAAGGAAAGTTGATGCTTCGTGGTTTAATGCTTCTCTTACAATTAAAAACCATATTAGTGCTTCAATTACTGCAATGCAGGCAGCTAGAAGAGTTTTCCCTTTAACTAATATTACTGTTCTAAATGTAGATAAAGACACATCAATAATCCTACAGAAAAAGACTTTTATGCAAAGTATGATTATGTCTAACGTAAGTAACATATTTATATCATCCCCTATAATAATCTCAAATAATTCTATCATACTTAAATGTGCTTGCACACAAAATTCTTTATAGATATAATTATTGTGAAAATGTGAAATAAAGATAAAAAGGAGAGTTATTATGGCAGAAGTTAAGACTGAAGGTCAAAAATTAAGTGAAAAATTGCTAAACCATAAAAAGAATGGTTGGGAAGAAGTGTCAGAGCCTGAAAGACGCAAAATCATGAAGTTTTCAGACGGTTATATTGAATACTTAAATAATGGTAAAATCGAAAGAGAAATAATAAAAGAATCTGAAGAAATAGCTAAAGCTCATGGATTTAAGCCATTAGCAAGTTACAAAAAATTAAAAGCAGGAGACAAAGTTTATTACATCAATAGAGGTAAGAACATTATTCTAGCTGTTATAGGAAAAGAAAAATTAGAAAGTGGTCTTAATGTAGTTGGTGCTCACACTGATTCTCCAAGACTTGATTTAAAACCAAATCCATTATATGAAGACACAAATTTTGCTTATTTTAAAACACAATATTATGGTGGAATTAAAAAATATCAATGGGTTACAATTCCGCTTAGTATTCATGGAGTAGTTGCTCTTAAAAACGGAAAAACGGTTGACGTTAGAATTGGTGAAGAAGATGATGATACAACTTTTGTAATCACAGATTTATTGCCACATATGGGAAGAAGACAAATGGCAAAGTCTGCTTCAGAAGTTATTGAGGGTGAAAACTTAACATTGCTAGTTGGCAGTATTCCATTTACAGATGAAAAAGTTAAAGAAAAAGTAAAACTAAATGTGATGAAAGTTTTAAATGATAAATATGGAATAATAGAAGAGGACTTTTTAAGTGCAGAGTTAGAAGTTGTTCCGGCATTTAAGGCTAAATCACTTGGTTTTGACAAGTCAATGGTTGGAGGATATGGACAAGATGATAAAGTATGTTCATATTGTTCATTAATGGCAATTTGTGAAACAGAAATGCCAGCTAAAACAGCTGTTTGTTTACTTGTCGATAAAGAAGAAATCGGAAGCGTAGGAAATACTGGTATGGAAAGCATGGCTTTCGAAACATTTTTAGGTGAAATTATTCACTTATGTGGAGAAGGAACAACTCCTAACATACTAAATAGAATCTACAAAAATTCTGCCATGCTTAGTGCAGATGTTGATGGCGCATACGATCCTTTGTATTCTAGTGTTGCAGACAAAAAGAATGCATCTTTCTTTGGAAGAGGCGTAGGTATGAATAAATATACTGGCGGTAGAGGAAAGAGCGGAGCAAATGATGCAAATGCAGAATATATTGCAAAGATTAGAAAATTATTTGACGATAATAAAGTACATTTCCAACTTGCTGAACTTGGTAAAGTTGATGAAGGCGGTGGCGGTACAATAGCATACATTTTGGCTAACAAAGGAATGGATGTTATAGACTGCGGAACACCGGTATTATCAATGCATTCACCATACGAGACCACAAGCAAATTTGATATTTATCATTCATACTTGGCCTATAAAGCATTCATGAATAAATATATGTAATCTAAAAGAGAAAACGAAATCTTTTAAAGTGATAATCTTTATTGATTGTCACTTTAATTTTTGAAAGAGGTAAAAATGAAAAAAGAAAACAAAGAGGCGATAATACTTGTAGCATTTTTGCTAATTGGTATTGTCATATACTTTTTTGGAAATAATGCTTCAGATGTTCAAATAATAGAAAACGAGAACGGTACTTCTAGTGAAGTAGTATTAACAAAAGAGCCTAAACAGACAAATAGTGTGAAAGAGGAAGATGAAGTTCTTTCAGATTTAAAGGTATATTTTTTAGATGTTGGACAGGGAGACTGTATTTTCGTCGAAAATGATGGGCATACAATGCTAATAGATGCGGGTAATAACCCAGATGGAAAATATGTTAGTAAATATCTAAAAAAAGAACTTGGTGTTAGTAAAATTGATTATTTAATTGGAACTCATGCGCATGAAGACCACATTGGAGGCATAGATATAATAATCGAAGATTTTGATATAGGAATTTTCTATATGCCAAAAAAAGAGTCAGATAACAAGTGTTACAAGGACGTGATTTCTTGGGCAAAGAAGAAGAATGTTAGTATAATTTCTCCAGATATTGATACAATTTTTAGCGTTGGAAATGCAATTTGTAAGGTAATGTCTAAAAAAGATGAGGCGGAAGATTTCAACGAATGTTCAATAGTTGTGGAAATGTCTTATGGAAAACAGAAGTATTTATTTACAGGTGACATGGAAATTGAAAATGAAAATTCTAGAAAATGGAATGACATTGATGTGTTAAAGGTTTCTCATCACGGCTCAACGTATACTACTTCAAATGAGTTTTTAGACCAAGTTATGCCAGAAATCGCAGTTATAATGTGCGGAAAAGATAATGAATACTATTATCCACATATAAGATTGATTGAAAGGCTAGAAGAACATGGCTGTAAGGACATCTATACAACATCAGAAGTTGGCACAGTAATTATAACTTCAAATGGCATAAAAAATGAAGTGAAATGCACTAAAGACCTCAATTTTGACGGCAATAAATAGCTCAAAATTTGACAATTATTAGGTTTTAAGATAAAATACCCCTTGCACCTTAAAAACGTTAAGGAAGGGGTATTTTTTTATGAAAAACATGGTTAAATCCATGAACAAAAGACATTTTTCATACGTAAACTTATTCATAGTTTTTATTTTACTGTTAAATTGTGTAAGTATTGCCACACAAAGGGATGCGTATGATAGTACTATACAAGACATTGGTGAAGAGGATAAAGAAATTGTGGTGCTTTCACAAAAATATGAAAAAGCAATGCTTATAAAGGTTAAAAATGAAGAAGAAGTTGTAATAGAAGCACCTGTTCAGGATGAAGAAACCGAAAACATTATTGTTGAAGATAATGTTGATACGATAGTTGAAGAAGAAATTCAAACAATTGATTATGCACAACAAAGCAAAAAAGCTGAAGAATTTGTTTTAGATTTATTCAAAAAATATGCAGAAGGAACAAACAGAATTGCAGAAAGCATTGAAAATGAAAGAATACGTGCCGAGGAAAAAAAAGCAAAATTAGAAGAGATACAGAAAAAGGCTGAAGAGGAAGCTAAAAAGGCTGAGGAAGAAGCAAAAAAAGAGGAAGAACTATTAAAAATTCAAGAACAAGAAGGCACAGAAAATATCGTAGTTAAGACGGGAAGACCTACAGAATATAAGTCTGTAATGACAGTAAAAGCAACAGCTTATTGCCTATGCAAGAAATGCTGTGGGAAATCTCCAAGTAGTCCAGGATATGGTGTTACAGCATCAGGCTTAAAAATAATCCCAGGCATTGGAATGAAGGTAATTGCGGTTGATCCTAAGGTAATAAAACTAGGCACAAATGTATATGTTGAAGGATTAAATGGCGTAGAAGATTATGGTTATGCCATAGCTGCAGATACTGGCGGAGCAATTAAAAACATGAAAATTGACTTGTACTTTGATTCGCACGCTGACACAATTAAGTGGGGAGTTAGAAACGTAAAACTATACATTTTGTAATTAAAAGGAGCTGTGAAGCTCCTTTTTTGTTGGCCGAGTTGGTAAAACTCGGAAAAATGCAGCAAAATGTTGAAAAAAGTATAAATGTGATTTTTTTAAATAGTGTTTAACTATTACTTTAAAAATGGTATTATTGATATTGAAAAATTGAGGTGAAAATCTTGAACTTGTATGAAGAAACAAGAATGCTATTAAATCAATATAACTTAAAGGCAAAAAAGAAGTTTGGACAGAATTTTCTTGTTAACCAGGAAATTATAGATGACATTATTAATAAAGCCGAAATCACTAAAGATGATGTGGTTCTTGAAATTGGCCCTGGACTAGGAACACTTACAAAAGCGCTTGTTAAAAGTGCAAAAAAGGTTTTTGCGGTTGAGTTAGATGAAGACATGTGTGACATCTTAAGAGCAAGATTTACCGAAAACAATTTAGAAATAATAAATGAAGATATTTTACAATTCGATATAAACAAAATTACTAAAGAATGTGGTAAAATAAAAGTTGTAGCAAATTTGCCATACTATATCACAACACCAATTGTAATGAAGCTATTGGAGAGCAATTATGATATAGAATCAATTACAGTTATGGTTCAAAAAGAAGTCGGAGAAAGAATTTGTAGCACAAGCGCAGATAGGGAAAATAGTGCAATTACAATTGCGATAAACTATTATGCATCTTCAAAAATAATAATTGATGTTCCGAAAGAAAACTTTTTCCCATCACCAGAAGTTGATTCTGTAGTTATTAGGCTTGATGTTCTTTCAAAGCCTCCTGTGGAGCTTCAAAACAAGACACTATTTTTTGAAGTGGTGAAAATTGCATTTTCTCAAAGAAGAAAAACGATTTTAAATTCATTATCTTCAGGTAAATATACTAAGGATAGTATAAAAATGGTGTTAGACAAACTTGCGATAGAACAAAATAAAAGGGCGGAGAACCTTTCAATAAACGATTATGCAAATATTTCAAACGAGTTAAATAGTATAATTGGAGGCTAAAATGATTAATACTAAAGAAATAGTTATTATTGATGACAAGGGCGATGTGTTTGAATTAACATCAAGCATCTTTAAAAAAGAAAAGGACGAATACGATTTAATTAGAGCATCATCAGAAAAGGATAGCATTAATAATGCACTTGCAGAAGTTCCAAACTTAATAATTATTAATGCCGATGGAATCCAAAAAGATGCGCTTAAGATTTGTGAAACTATCCGCAAAAACCTTGATAATAGCATCACTCCAATAATAGTTACAGGTTCTGTAAAAGATGTTGACTACAGGGTAGAGTTTTTAAAAAGAATAGTTGAGTACTATATACCAAAGCCACTTAATAAAATTTATTTTTATTATACAATCAAGAATTTATCTAGATTAATAGACGCTAACAGGTGCATTAGCAATCTTACTGGACTTCCTGGCAACATGCAAATTGAAATCGAGCTTAAGAAGAGAGTATCTGGCAAGAAACTATTTGCAGTATTGTATGTAGATTTAGATAGTTTTAAAGCATATAACGATAAATATGGTTTTATGAATGGCGATGAAGTAATTAAATTTACAGCAAACTGTATGAAAGAATCAATTCAAAAATATGGTGAAAAGAAGGACTTTTTAGGACATATTGGAGGAGACGATTTTGTAGCTATAGTTGAGTTCGAAAATGCTAGAAAAATTGGCAAAGATATAATTAAGAGATTCGACAAAGGAATTATAGATTATTATTCAGATGATGATGTCGAGAATAGATATGTTAAAGTCTTAAACAGAAGAGGAAAACTAGAAAAGTATCCACTAATGACAATAAGTGTTGCTATGATTTCAAATAAGTATAGAAAATATTCAACTGTGCTAGAACTTGGTGAGGACGGCGCAAGCGTTAAGAAAATGGCCAAGACTATACCGGGCAGCACATTCCTAGAAAATAGAAGAAGAGGAAGATAGATTTAGCATTGTTAAGTAACAAACGCAGGGAGTAATTATGGAAGATATTTTACAAGGTTTAAATAAAGAACAAAAAGAAGCGGTCACTACTACAGAGGGGCCACTTCTTATTATTGCTGGGGCGGGTTCTGGAAAGACTAGGGTTTTAACTCATAGAGTTGCATATTTGATTAAAGAAAAAAATGTTTTTCCGGGGTCGTTAATTGCAATTACATTTACAAATAAAGCAGCAAAAGAAATGAAAAGCCGAATAGAAAAACTATTAGGTGAAGCTGTTTCTGCAAGTATGTGGGTTGGAACTTTTCACTCGATGTGTGTTCGAATTTTAAGAAGAGAAATAGACAAACTTGGCTTTGATTTAAGCTTTTTGATTTTTGATACAACTGATACAAAATCTGTAATTAAAGATTGTATTAAAGAGCTTGGGATAGATGACAAGGTGTTTCCAGAAAAGTTTTTTATGGCTGAAATTTCAAAGGCGAAGAATGAATTTACAAGTCCAGAAGAATACACAACAAAGAAAATGGGAGACTACAAGCTAGAGACAGTTTCAAAGGTGTATTCGCTATATCAAAAAAGATTAAAAGCAGATAATGCATTAGACTTTGATGACATCATTAATTATACAATTGAGATTTTTAAAAAGTTCCCTGAAACTTTAGAATACTATCAAAATAAATTTCAGTACGTTCTAGTTGATGAGTATCAAGACACAAACAAAGCGCAAGACATATTGATTTCTCTATTATCTCAAAAGTCTCAAAATGTTTGTGTTGTTGGTGATGATCAGCAAAGTATTTATAAATTTAGAGGGGCAGATATTGGCAACATATTAAGCTTTAAAAAAAGATTCAAAAACACAAAAGTTATCAAGCTAGAGCAAAACTATCGATCAACAAAAAGTATTCTTAAAATTGCAAATGAAGTTATAAAAAATAATAGTGGAAACGTAGAGAAAAATTTGTGGACTTTAAATGATGAGGGCGAAAAGCCAATCGTTTATCAGGGAAACAATGAGTATGACGAAGCAGGATATGTTGCTTCACAGATTAAACATCTTAGATTAACAGACCACTACAAGTTCTCAGATTTTGGAATTTTGTATAGAACGAATGCACAATCTCGTGTACTTGAAGAAATAATGCTTAGAGAAGGTATGCCTTATAAAGTTGTTGGCGGTCAAAAGTTCTATGAAAGAAAAGAAATAAAAGACATTATTGCCTACTTAAGAGTTGTGTCAAATCCAAATGATAATGTAAGTCTAAAAAGGATTATTAACGAGCCTAAAAGGGGCATAGGAAAGACCACATTGGATAGCATTCAAGCAATTGCAAACGATAATTCTGTATCAATGTTTGATGTTATTTCAAGAATGGATGAGATTGCAAAAACTAGAGCAAATGATTCTTTGAGAGAATTTGCAAAACTAATAAAAGAATTCCAAGAAAAACAAAGTTCAATTGAGGAACTTACAAAAGAGATATTGCAAAAAACAGGATATATGAAAGCGCTTGAGGAAGAAAATACTGACGAGGCAAAGGCACGTATAGAAAACCTAGGAGAATTTTTAAATGTAGTTATAGATTTTGAAAGAGAGAACGTCGATAATTCTTTAAGAGACTTTTTAGAAAATCTTGCGCTAACAACAGACTTAGATGGTGTTGAAGAGTCTGATGATGCAGTGTTATTAATGACTCTTCACACAGCTAAAGGCTTAGAGTTTCCCGTGGTTTTTGTTGTTGGCATGGAGGATGGACTGTTTCCAAGTAGCCGTTCTTTTAGCACGGAGGAAGAATTAGAGGAAGAGCGAAGACTATGCTATGTTGGAATCACAAGGGCAAAAGAAAAACTATACTTAACATGTGCAAAGTCTAGAACAGTATTTGGAAGCACATCTTATGGAATTCCTTCTAGATTCTTGTCAGAAATTCCGGAAGAACTTTATGATGGCAACTTAAATCTAAAAGGCGGAAACGACTTTGATGTTCAATATGACGAAGACATTTCATGGGATTATGGAAAAGGAAAATCATATTTATCAAAAGAGTTTAAGGCCGCTAATCGCATGTATGAATTTGTAAAGAATTATGAAGGTGCTTTTTCACCAGCTTCAGCTTTTAGTTCTTTTGAAAAGAAGAAGCCAGAACCTTCAGAAAAGAAGCCTTTTGTATTTAATAGTGCTGAAGAATTTTTAAAGAGAAATGCAAGTTTTCCAAAGGAAGTTGATTTGAGCAAGTATGAGGTTGGTCAAACGGTTGAACACAAGAAGTTTGGAAAAGGAGTAATTACAAAGATAGAGCCAGAAGATGATGATCTAAAGGTTGAGATAGAGTTCGAGAGATTTGGAATGAAGAGGCTTATGGCTAAATTTGCAGGAATAAAAATTCTCGAATAAATTAATTTGCATGGTGTGACGCAAATGATATAATTATCGTAAGAAAGTAATTGGGAGATGAATCTATGCTAAATAAAAAGGGTTTAACAATAATAGAACTTGTTGTTGTAATAATAATATTAATTCTTCTTGCGGTAATTGCGGTATGGTCTACATCAAACATTATGAAAAAAGCAGAGTCTGCTTCAATATATGCTGAGTTCAAGGCTGTTTATAGTAGTGCAATTCAGCTTAAGAATTATTACAATGCAGAAACGATTGACGATTATCAAGAAGGGCGAGATTATTGTGCTTCACTTCTTGATGCAGATGGCAGAAGATGGTATGTTGTTTATGGATTAAACCATACAGATGATGGCAGATATAATGAAGCGGTTATTAAAAATCTAGGTATGGACGAGCTTAAAAGAAGCTATCAATTCACTTTAGATGATGAGGTTGTTCTTAGATATTACAATGACGAATATACAACAGTTGCTGGATATAGAGTTAGAACTTATGAAGACATATTAGCACTTCAAGAAAGCGGGGCTATCTAATATGAAGAATAATAAGGGTATCACAATTATTATGCTTGTAATTACAATCATAATCATATTAATACTTACTTCTTTTGCTGTATTTTATTCAACTAATATTGCACCAGAAGCAAAAATAGCGGCAGCATTTTCAAGCCTTAAAGAAATTAAAAGTGCGTGTCAACGTGCTCAAAATGAAGTTGAGTTATTCCCAGACCAACTAGATGAGTATTATTTCTTTGGTAAAAATATTGTTGATGAAAAGCCAGAAGGAAAAACCGCAGATGAATGGGCTGTTAGGTGTGGATTGACTAGTAAAGCAGACTTTGGATTGTCTGGAGACAGAACTTATTATATTTGTGCTCCAACTAATAAAAATGATCCAAACTATTCAAACATGAAGCGTAGAACGGAAAAGCTTGAATTATCAAATTTAAATTCTATGGAATTTATAGTTGATTTAGAAAAGGATAAATACTATATCGTAGATGGAGTTAGAAGAGACATACATAAAGAAGCGTATGAATATACTGATGTTGAGCTTCTTTATTCAATGCTTACAGCTACAAAGAATTAAGAAAGAGGATTTAGAAATGTCATTAGATACAGTAAGAGCCGAGATTTTATCTTTGCTTAAAAAAGTTAATAGAGATGGAATGGATAGACTCATAGATTTTTTAGATAAGACAGATTTTTACGTTGCCCCTGCCAGTACAAAATTCCACAACAATTTTGAAGGAGGGCTCGCAGAACACAGCTTAAACGTATATAAAGAGCTTAAAAATTTAACTAATGGTGAATGGTCAGAGGAAACATTGATAATTGTTGGACTATTGCATGATATTTGCAAAGTAAATAATTATAAAGTTGAGATGCGAAACAAGAAAAATCCTGATACTGGTGTGTGGTTTCAAGAGCCATACTTCACCACTGAGGACATGATGCCACTAGGACATGGTGAAAAATCTGTAATGCTAATTTCAGAATTCATTAAACTTACAAAAGAAGAATTGTATTCAATTCGTTGGCATATGGGAGGCTTTGAGCCAAAAGAAAACTACAGCTATGTTTCTTCTGCTTATTACAAATATCCGTTGGCAGTGTATACGCACATGGCTGACATAAAGGCAACATATATTGATGAAACAGTTAAAAAATAATTGTCTAATATAAAAAAGCGAAGCACTTTCTTGAAGTGAACTAAATGGGGTTCACTTCATCTTAGTGCTTCGCTTTTAATTTGTTACTCTTTTGTATCGACTTTATATTTATTTAAAGCTTTGGTGCCAATTACTAGACAAATTAAAGATAGTATTAGAAAGACTATAAAAGAAATGGTTGCCTCGCTTTTTATAATTAGATCAAATTTAAAATCAAGAGATAGAATGGTTATAAAAAGACCATATAGTGAAGCTATAAGCATCGGGAAAGGTAGCACTGCTAGAACATATTTTAGAGGCATGTTTGCTAAAAACTGTGACGATACAAAAAATAAATATGAAAAAATAATAAAGGCAGCAACGCCAACACTTATTAAGAATAAATTGCTATGGTCTGATTCTAGTTTAGCTACTGAAGGAGCTTGAGGATTATATAGAACATAGATTTTCTCGTAAGAATCCATAAGCTCGCAGTTGCAAGTCGCGACTAGTGTGTAGTCTTTATCATCAACAGTATATTTAATGTGATAGCGTGCACTTTCTTCATTGCCATTAGAAAACAGAATGTGTTCTACAGTTCCTTCTGTTTTTACCAGGTTTGTGTCTTGCTTCATGCCTATGGTTCCAATAAGTATGAAGTTTATACATGATAATAAAATTAGAATTGAATAGAGTTTGTGCATAAGACTCCTCCTTGACAAAAAAAATAAGTGGCGGTGTGGATTGAAACACACTGATTTCAGGTATAATAATTTGGCGGTGTGGGTGGGATATACTCGCACTGACGTGCTCGTAGATTCCTTTGGAATGCGAACCAAATCCAGCTCGTGCTTCGCACGGCTGTATTTCTCCGTGGGTTCGAATCCCATAGAGGCAATATATAATTTGGCGGTGTGGGTGGGATTCGAACCCACGGGCGGTTTGATCCGCAGAACTGATTTCGAGTCAGGCCCGTTATGACCACTTCGGCACCACACCGTGAAAAATGGAGCGGGAAAGGGGAATTGAACCCCCATCTCTGGGTCGGAAGCACAGCATTCTACCATTGAACTATTCCCGCGAAACCACTAATATTTTACACGAAAAACGGGCAAAATTCAATATTTTGTTCTACCGGCTAATAAAAAATGGCACACCCTAAAATGGTGTGCCAACAATTTATTCAAAGTATTCTTTAACCGCAGTTGGGTTAGTAATGTTTAAATACTCGGTGTTTAGATATTTGTTGAATTCTGAGGTCATATCTGCAGGCATTTCTTCAGTTTGTTTACTATCATCGAAATTTGTTTCATAAGAATTTCCATGAGAATCAAATACTAAGCCGTATGTAGTAAAAGAAGGAATTATCTCTTGTAATCCCAATAACTGGTTTTGATACCCAGAGGTTGGTATACCAGCATTTTTCATAATAGTAGGTAATAAGTAAATGGTGTTTATTCTATATTCGCCATATACTTTAGCTACTGGTTCTTTTACAACTAGGTCGGGATTATTTGACCAAATAATAAGAGGTGTGCAGAAAAACTTATAAATAGACTCTGTTTGCTTATCCTTGTCAAATTCTGCAAATATGTACGGAGAATGGTCGCCTGTCATGCATATAATGACATCCCTATCGACATTTTTATAATATTCAATCAAATCATAAAACGCATTATCTGTTAGTTTAATACATGACAAATACTCATTTATAGAATGGTTCTTGGTTCCAAAAGTGTTTTCGTTATTAGTAATAAGGTTTTTGTCATCTACATATTCGTAAGTTGCATGATTTTGCATTGTAAGCGCATATAAAAAACGAGGTTTTTCACCCATGGAATTATATTTATTAATTAGTTCTTTAAACAAGTATTCGTCTGTAGCAAAATCAGTACGCTTATCCCAGTACTCTAGGTTTTCAAGTTGCTCTTCAAAATAAATATTGTCAAAACCAAGTTGAGGATATACATTTACTCGGTTATAGTTTTTTTCTGTTTTTGGATGGATAGAGAGCGTTTCATATCCAATTTTTTTCAAGTAGTGAATAGTAGAATTTGCATTTTCAAGATTTAGTGCGTTAAATGGAGTTATATTAGGTGAAACAGCAAGAGAATTTCCGGTAAAGATTTCATATTCTGTCATATTTGTTCCACCTTTTAAGGCTGGAACGACAGTATAGCCATAAAATGCGTTGTCTATCGAATAAAACTTTTGAAGATAATCCTCTCTATTTAGTTTGGTAACTTGAGACAAGTCAAAAAATGACTCGTTTAATATTAAAATAATGTCAGGATAATTAGTCTTTTTCTTGTCGCCACTAGTATTATCGACAATTTGTCCTTTTAGTTCATTTATAATAGTTTCTTCATCATAATTGTTTGGCTTTGGAATTGAATTTATGTCCATAATAGACTGCTTTATAAAGCAAGCAAGATAGCCATATTTTGAGATTCCGTTTTCAAATGAGAAAAAAATTGGATCATCTGGAATTAAAGGTTTTCCAAACCCCCAGTAATAAAATATTAGGAAAAGGCCGGAAAACGCTAATGATATAAATTTTGTTTTGGTATTAAATTCATGCTTATTATTTATGAAAAACAATAAAAATAATTCTAGTAGGAAAATAAGAATAAAAGTTATAAACATAGGTCTCAAGATGAAAGTAAAAATATTGGCACTTCTAACTACATTTAGTGCTGTTTGAATGTTTGAAATGTCTGAAAGAAAAAAAGGTTTTCCGTGAAATTCGTAGGCCATATTATTTATCATAGAGAAGAATAAGACTATTATTCCTGAAAAAACAAAAACAATCTTCGTCTTTTTATATAAAAAAGAGAATAAAAGGTTAATAAATAAAATAGTTAGGCAACCAGCATAAATATAGATTGTTAGTTTGTCTAAGGAAAACCCTATGTATGAACTTAAATCTAAACTTAGCCACTGAAGAAAAGATAATACTATTAAAACCGGAATAACTATAAAATTATCGTTGTCATATTTTGCCTTGAACGCTAAAAGCATATTTTTTATTTTATCCATTTTTTCTCCTAATTTATTACATAATAATTAAAAAAAAATAACAATATGTACAATAAAACAAAAAAGAGCTAAAATAAATTTAGCTCTTGGTAGCGGAAGTGAGATTCGAACTTACGACCTACCGGGTATGAACCGGGTGCTCTAGCCAACTGAGCTATTCCGCCATAACACGTGTATTATATACGCAATACTATAGTTTTGTCAACTATTTTGTTGTTGAAATGGCGATAAGATTGTAATATAATTTTATACTATAAGGAGAGGTGAAAAATTATGAAATCAAAAGCATGGAAATTAGCAGTTATGGCAATCACAATTGTTGCGCTTGTGGCTAGTATGGCATTTGCCGGTGCAAAATACACAATGCCGGGTATAAATGCTCCTTCAGACGAGAATAACGAGTTAGCGGATCCAGCTGGAAGGGTTCTTGGAGTTATTCAGTGGGTTGGTATTATTGTTGCGGTAGTTATGGTTATGTATGTAGGTATTAAATATATGACATCTACAGCTGGTAAGAAAGCTGAAGCTAAAGAAACAATGGTTCCAGTGTTAATTGGTGCTGCATTGCTTGCCCTTGGAACATCTATTATTAATTTTGTATTTACGGCTATTTCTGGCTCAGGAGGCTAGAATATAATATTGTGCTTTTAATAAAGGAGGAGATAACATGAAGAAAAATAATACGGTGTTACTTAGAATTGCAGGAGGAATGATTTTTTTATCTAATATAGCAACTGTCAGCTTGGCAGGAGGACTACAAGCCCCAAGTCCAAAACCTCCATCAAATTTAAGTGGCATAGATGATACGGTTGGTAATGTGCTTGGTGTAATTCAATGGATTGGAATTATAGTTGCAGTTGCAATGATAATGTACGTAGGTATTAAGTATATGACATCTACTGCTGGTAAGAAGGCAGAGGCAAAGGAGACAATGGTTCCAGTATTAATAGGTGCTGCATTATTAGCATTGGCTCCAACTGTTGTAAAGGCTGTATATAATGCTGTACAAACGGATCCAAATGCTACAATAGAATAAAAGAAGCAGGTATAGCTCGTTTTTCTATAAGTTAATGAGGTTTAATGAATATGAAAAAAATAATTAAGATAAGTGTGCTATGCATGCTTGCTATGTCAGTCTTGACCACAATTTGCTTTGCAGGTAGGATTGATTATGCTGCAGGGGCATCTTCAGTTCCTACTAAACTCGAAGAATCTGCCGTAAGGATTCTTGGAGTTGTTCAGTGGCTTGGAATAGGTCTTGCAGTTGCAATGAGCATGTTTGTGGGCGTGAAGTATTTAACTTCAACTGCAACTAAAAAAGCAGAGATGAAGCAGGTTATGCTTCCGGTACTAATTGGTATTGTAATATTGGCGATTTCTTCTACGATAGTTACATGGATATTGAATGCTTTTTATGTACCTCCAACTGCACCATAGAGAGGGGATGTGCGTAATGAATAGAAGAAAGTTCGCATGGATTTTTTTAATAGCTATTTTGATGGTATTTAGTACGTCATTTGTATTTGCTGGCACTGCGGTTAGCCAGGCGGTTAGTAATCTTAACAATGGCACAAATCCCGCGTATGCTACACTTAAGACTATTATGGCAATATTGTTTTGGGCAGGTTGTGCACTTGCTGTATTCAAAGCAATACACATTGGAATAAAGTTTATTATGACACCAGCTCCAGGTAAAAGTGATGCGAAAGAGGCTATTATGCCATGGGCTATTGGCGCATTTATCTTAGCTGCTGGAGGTATTATTTCTCCGTGGATTATAGGAGTTATTGACCCTGGCCAAAATGATATTTTTGATATTAATTAAATGAATTATTACAATTATTACAAATAGTTTAAAAGTCGCTTAATTAGCGACTTTTTTTTGTTTTAAAAAGCCTTTTATGATATAATAATTATCGGATTTTAAACCTAATTTTGGAGGTGCTTTATGGGTACTCATTTGATACCAAGGTCGGATGTTAAAGGGCAAGATAGATTTTTTATATTCTTCTCTATTCAGGGCTTAATAGGTACAGTTATTGCTGCTTTACCGGGGGTTGTGCTGTTTAAGATTTTCGATTCTATGGGCCTTACACTTGTTGGCTTTGCATTTATAGCCTTATTTGGTTCTATAGGTTTTGTAATTGGACAATGCAAAATTCCTGAGATGGGAGCCTTTCCTGCATTAAAGCAGGTTGGAGGACTATATGTTAAAGACGTTATTTTAATGTATTGGAAATTCAAGAAGAATAAAAAGAAATATGTTCTTCAAACGTCTAAAGACCAGGAATTTGCGGTTAAAGAAGAGACAAAACTTGAGAAAATAGTTTTAAATAAAGAATAAGATATACATAAGAAAAGGAGGAAACCAAAATGGATCAGCTAATGGCCTTTTTAATGGGACTTATGGTTTTTGGAGGAGCTTTGGTAGGAGCTGTGGGGGTAATCATATGGCAAAGAAGAAAAGGTGGAAGAACGGCAACACAAGAAGCCCAAAACTATAGGGAAAAGATGGAAGAAAAGCGCAAAGAGGAGACTGCTGCAGCAAGATCTGAGAAAATGAAGGATTTCATGGAGTTCGATAAAGTTGAGGATGACATGATTATTCAAGATGGAGGCAACAGATTCTGTATGGTTGTAAGATGTATGGGAGTAAATTACGACCTTATGTCAGAAAACGAGATGCTTGCCGTAGAAGAAGGATTTGGAAACTTTTTAAATACACTTAAATTTCCGATTCAGCTTTATGTTCAATCTCGTACACTTGATTTATCAGACGGTCTTGCTCTTTATCATTCAAGACTTGATAAAATTAGGAGCGAAACAGAAAAGTTTATAGAGCAAGTTAACATGGCTAAAAGTTCTGGCAGCTTAGATCAAGCACAAAGACAGCAAATGGACTATGAAATTAAGAAAAAGAGAAACTTAATTGAATATGGAACTGACATAGTAAGCTACATAGAGAGAATGAGTACAAACAGAAACATACTTCAAAGAAAGTACTACATGGTAGTTTCTTATGAAGCTTCTGAATTAGGAATAGCAAATAATTTCTCTCTAGAAGAAACAAGAGACGTTGCGTATTCTGAGCTATATACAAGATGTAAAACATTGCAAGCTGCTATTGCTCCTTGTGGTGTTGAGACAGAATTATTAAAGAGTGAAGACTTGGCAGAGCTTCTTTACATTGCGTACAACAAAGATGATGCAAATAACTATAACATCAGAGAAGCACTACGTGAAGGAGTTACAAGGCTTTATTCTACAGCAACTTCTATACTTGAAAAGAAGAGAGCAGCAAAAGATGCTGAACTTCAAGAAAAGGCAATTGCAGAAGCAGAGAATGCACTTAAGGTTGCAATGGAAAGCATTAGAAATAAGACATATGCTGATGCAGGTATCCTTACCGAAGATGAACAATTTGAAGATGACACCAAGAAAGAGGCAATGCAAATCATTTTAGATAACCAAGATAGTTTTAGCCCAATGGTTGTTGATAAGGCATTACAGGACTTAAATGCTGGAATGCACAAGCCACTTGTTTCTCAGGAAGAATTAGATGCAGTTGATGAAGAAACAAATGCGGAGCAGGAACAAATAGATAAAGAGCAACAAGAATACTTAAACAAAAATTATTCTGGTTCGGAAGAAGGATTAGGAGTAGATAATACTCTTGGTAGTGATCCGCTTGCCGACTTGTTAAGTTAAGAAGGGGGGAATAAATATGTCAGACGAATTACAAGAAAACAAAAGCGATTTATTTTTAAATAGAAAAGATATAAAAGATATAATTGCTCCTTCTGGATTAGATGCATCAGATATAGACAGATTAGAAATTTATTCTAGCACCATTAAAAGATATGCTAGGTGTCACTACATTTCAGGAGTTCCTAGAATGGCATCATTCCCAAACTTCCTTCGTAACATGTACGACTTTGGAGATATTAACACATCTGTTTTTATCACTCCAATAGATGAAGCGGAATCGCAGGCAGACTTAAACAGGACAATTATTTCTCTTGAATCAGAAAGAATATTTGCCGCAAAACGTGGAGACATCAATAGAGAGCGTGAAACAGATGACATGAAAATCGAAGTAGAGCGTATAAGAGACGAAATCGCGGCAGGATTTAATAAACTTTTTCAAGCATCTGTAGTTTGTACGTTATTTGCAGATAGCCTTGATAGTTTAGACAAACAATCAGAATTACTTACGATGGAGATGTCTAAGACATTAATCAACCTTAAGTCTGCATGGGCTAGACAAGAGGAGGCATTTAAGTCAAACTTGCCATACAATAGAAATTACATGTCAAATGTCAAACATACTTTTGATAGAGCATCTATGGCTACGGTTTTTCCATTTGTTTCTAGTGAAGTTGGACATCCAACAGGAGTTCCAATAGGATTTGATAAACAAACAGGATTACCAATTTTGTATAACAACTTCCATTCATCGCTTACTAACTACAACATGGTTGTGTTTGGTAAATCTGGTGCCGGTAAATCAGTTACTATAAAGACAATTACTTCTAGAAGTTCTGTTCTTATGGGAATTGAAAGCTTAGCACTTGATGCTGAAGGTGAGTATGGCGCAGTTGCTGAAGCTTTAGGTGGAATCAACGTTGTTATTTCGCCAAGTTCTAAAACTATTATCAACTTCTTTGATGTTGAAACAGAGGTTGTTAGAGATGAAATTACCGGAAAAGATAGAACAGTTTTAAACATTGAGAATAAAGTTGAAGACGTTACAAACGCACTTCTTACAATGGCTAGAGGTTCAACAAGGTCTGAAGATGTAAATGAAATCACAAAGCAAATCATAGCTGAGACAGTTGCGGAAGAGTATCAAGCTCTTGGAATAAACAACAATCCAAACAGCTTATATGATGACGGAAGCATAGAACTTGGAAGTTCACTTTCTAGGAAAAAGAAAGAGATGCCTACAATAGGTTCTTGGTATTCTAGAATTCTTCAAAAAGCTTCCATGAACGAAAATATCGACTATCAATTCCATTTTAGTTACCTAACAAAAGTTATGAGGCAATATACAAGAGAATATGACGGACAAATGGCATACTTTGATGGTCAATCTACATTTGACTTATTAGAGAGCTGCCCATTTATTAATCTGGATATTTCACAACTAGAAGAAAGATTTGCAAGACCATTAGCACAACAGATTCTTCTTTCTTGGGTTTGGGAAAAGTACGTTAAGAAAAATAGTGAGGACAGAACAAAGGCTAGACAAAAGAGAGTATTAGTTGATGAGGCATGGATGCTTTTACCATATCCGGAAGCTGTTGATTTCTTAAATACAATGGCAAGACGTGCCAGAAAGAGAAACGTAAGTTTAGCAGTTATTTCGCAGAAGTTCCAAGATTTCTATGAGAATAAATCTGCACAAGTTATCTTACAATCAGCAGATACAAAGTTGTTCTTGGCACAGGATAAATCAGAAATTGACTACTTACAAGAAGTATTCAAATTATCTGATGGTGAAGCAAGTTATTTGTTAACTTGTACTAGAGGTGAAGGACTTCTTAAAGTTGGAAATGAAACTGCAATTCTTGAAATAAGACCAACCGAAAAAGAATTCCAGTTTATTGAAACTAACGTTAATAAGCTTATGGCTCAAAAGGCTAAAACCAATTAGTAATTTTTTAGAGTAGAGAGGATGTATTGTATGAAAAAGTCAAAAGTGTTATTGATAATGCTCATATTTTGTATAATACTGTCCTCTTTTGCGTTGGCAGACCCTGAAGACTCAGGAACACCAACATCTACCCCCCAGCCACGCTGGCAAACAGGGCCACAAGGAGGAGCGATAGAAATAGCGAATCCTTCTCAAGAACTATTAATGCACACAGTAGAGAATGATGAAGGAGATGTTATTGATAGATACATAGATAGAGGAACTCAAGATGACGGAACCGAAAGAAATAGGAATACTTTCGTAGTTACAGGTGACGGATATGGAGATAATGTAAGCTTTTATGTTAGAAAGAATGATATGTATGACAGATCGGGTGCATATGTTGTCAGTGTTCAAAATGTCAATGGGAATCCTGTAAATTTCGTTATTCAGAGGAAAGGTACGGATGGGGATGACAATTGGTATAATTTAAGAATGCTAGCATATGATAATCCGGATGGCACTTTAGAATTGTACTCTCCAACTTCAAATTATGGTGGAAATGATGTTGTTGTGTGGATGCAACAAGGATATGAGTATAGAATTATGCCTATTGGTACTACTAGTTCTTCTCCATATACGATTAACTTTTACAGAAACCCAGCGATTAATGATAATGTAACTTGTTATCAAACGAATAAAAGTGCTAGCAGAAGGACATGTGGTTCTGAGAGTGATACTAACTTGGAGCCACTTATTGATGCCCCGGGACTATATGATGCTACTGGCAGAGAGTTAATAACAACTGATGGAAGACCAGAGGTTATTGATTTTGAAGGAATTCGTGCAAGCACTAATCCTTTTGAAAAAGCATTTAATGATTTGTTACTTCTTATAGGAGATGGAATAAAACATCTTTTGGATGCTGTTTTTGGAGAGGCAGTTACAGTATCTAAATTGATTTATAATAAAATAGCGATGGTAAATCCAAACTTTTTTGATGCTGCCTCAACTAATTCATTGGTCGACAACAAAATTAGGGAAGCCGTTAATAAATGGTTTATGTTCTTTAGAGGAATGGCAATTGTATTTTATCTTGTTGCATTTTTGACAATTGCTCTTCACGTACTATTTAGTTCGACAGGAGAAGGCATACAAAAAGCCAAAAACATGATGATGGATTGGCTTAAAGGGATTGCAATTTTATTTTTTATTCCAATAGTAATGAAATATACAATGGCTTTCAATGATGCTCTTATTAGGCTTTTGGTTCAAAGAAATACGGACTATTTAAGCCATGGAAAGTCTTTTAGTGATGGAATGTCATGGAGTGCATTCGAAATTAATTTTAGAAGTCCAAAGTATGTTTCAAAAAAAACAGGATATGTTCAATATTCGTCTGAAGAAGTTAATATGTCATATGTGGATAGGCTTACAGAATACGAGACGAACTTTGATCTTTTAAATATAATGAGAGCATTTGCTGGAGCAACAGGTCAAATTGGGTACTCGTTTTTGTGGTATGTATGCTTGGGACAATTAATTACTTTTATGTTTATATATGTTAAGCGATTTTTTACGATAGTATTTTTAATTGCAATTTTCCCAATTACAAGTATGTTTAACGCAATTTCAATACTGAGAGGACAAAAAGGCATGCAAATGAATACGTGGATGAAAGAATTTATTTCAAATGTGTTCGTTCAGTTCATTCATGCAGTTGTTTATTCGTTAATTACTGGCGCATGTGTACAATTGTTATTTAGTACAGTAAAAGACGGACAGGCGGTAACAAAAATTAACTGGCTAGTAATGTTAATAGCAATTAATTTTGTTCCAGAGGGAGAAAAAATACTAAAGAAAGTGCTTTCTTCATTGAGTTCAGGTAACACAACATCTGGACTTTCAGACGGCTCAGGAAAAATTAAAAATGCAGTTAAGAATGGCTTTAATCACATGAAAGGATTAGCAGGAAGATAATTTTTATAGATAAAAAAGTGAGGTGGGAATTATGAAGAAGACGCATAGTAGAGTTGTTATAATAGCTATGCTTGTTTTCGTAATTCTTGCCGGCTTTTTTTTAAAAATAGGCAGTGTTTCTTATGCATCTGCATCACAAAGTGATATAAATGCGGCTGTTAGAGACTGGTTGGGAAATCCACCTAATAGTAGTAATTATAGAGTAGATGAAAGAGAATACAGAGAGGGCAGAGTAAACTTTTTTGCATATGGATTACTACTTCCCAATTTACCTGACAATCTTATTTATACGGAAGGCGTAGGTCTGTCTTTTAAAGAAACTGATGAGGATGGTAATTATACCGGGAACACAACGATAGCCAATTTGGCCATTGAACTCAATGTTAATGGAAAAATGATGAGGGTTCCAGTTAATGGTAATACATTGATTAGAACAGATGATGGCTATAAACTATTATTTGCATCTGGAAAAACGAGTGTTGATGCACCTGCATATTATAAACCAGATGATGGTGGAAGAGCTGTATGGATATCCGGAGATAGAATTCTATTGTATGATGGAACAACTGAAGCTTTCGGATATGAACTTGAAGACTTTGAGCATGTTAGTATTAGCAGGGTATATACTTATACTAATGACGAAGTAGATACAGCCACAAGTAATATTAGCGATGGAACCGCAGAGAATATTAGGAGAGATAGAGTAAGTAGGTCTGTTTGGGCCGCAATAGGAAGTTGGTTTGCTGAAATTTGGGAAGATATTAAGGCTTGGGCAATGGATAAGATATCTGGCATATTCAATGAACTATGTCATCCAATTGCCAAGACACTTCATGAACTAATAAATGCAGCATTTAATGGCAGAAAGGATAGATATATTACAATAGATGATATTGTATTTAATCGAAGTCCTAAGCTAGACATTAACTTCTGGGAAGAAGCGACGGTGCCTGCTGGAGGAATTCCACCAGTAAAACATTCGTTATCAAGAATAGTTAGCTTTATATATAATTATCTATCAGGACTAGCAATATTAGTTGCGATAATACTATTTTTGTATAACGGACTTAGAATTTTGCTTTCTAGTACCGGAAAAGGCCTTGAGGAAGCAAAGTCAAGAATGATTGATTGGGCAATGGGCATAGTAATTATATTCTTCTTCCCTTATGTCATGTTGTACACAGTAAAATTAAACGAAGCTATTGTAGGACTGATAGATAATCCGAATGGGACAAGCAGTGTCGAAACAGATGGCGTTGGTCTGGATACAATGAGATATATTGCAGCATTGTCAGGTAAAGATAAGTCAACAATAAACGTAACAACAAGAGAAGTTGATGATGAAGGAAATATTACTGAGAGAACAATACGTCGAGTTGTAGATGGACTAAACAGTTTTCCACTTACAATAGTTTATTTAATAATGGATGGTCAACTTCTGGTGCTAATTATCATGTACTATAGAAGAGCATTTATTATCGGTTTTTTGATTGCTATGTTTCCAGTAGTAGCGGCCTATAGTCTTTGGGAAAAGATCCACAAGGGTAGACGGACAAGCGCTACAGCTTTGGATTAAAGAATATGTATCCACAGTGTTTATACAAGTAATACATGCAATAGTTTACTCGATTCTTGTTAGAGGTGCATTTGAAGCTTTTGATATGGAAAGTGGAAAAGGAAACTTTGTGCTTTATATTACTTGCGTAGTGTTCATGTTTAAAGCTGAAAAAATAATAAAAGGTTTGTTTAATATAAAAGAAACGCAAAACACTCTTGGAGATTATGCAAACGCTGGAAAGACTGGAATGGCTGCAGTATCTACTACAAGGCAATTATTCACTAGAAACAGACAAGAAGCAATGGAAGATCTTGAAGACACAGATGAAGAAAGTGATGAAGAAGAAAAGAAAGGAAATCGCACGAATATTCCTACTCCTGGAGCACAGGCCAATATTGAAGCTAATAGTTCTAATCCACAGCCTGCTGGCGGATCTCCAAATGCAGGAGAAGGGGCTGAAGCTTCTGGAGAAGGGGCACCTGCTGCAGCTGGTAGTTCAGCTGGTTCATCAGGAGAAACAGAGGAACCATCTCATTTGGGTGCGCTTATGCCTAATATTCAAAAAGCTGCTAGAGTGTTGCAAAAGAAGGCTGCCAAGCCTAAAAAGAGAAATATTGGTCTTAGAATGCTTAACACTGCAGTGAGCGTTACTGCTAGAACTGCAGGTACGGTGATTGGAGCTGCAGCAGGCCTTGCGATGGGAAGTCCAATGGCTGCTTTAAGAAATGCTGCACTAATGAATAAGGCAGCGGGTACCTTCGCAAAAGGAGTTAATGGTTTAACAAATGGAATAACAGGTTATGCAGTTGGAAGATTCCAAGGCGCGAGAATGAGGTTTAAAGTTCAAAATGGTGAATTTGATGATGATCTTCGCGAAGCTGGAGTAGACATTGATGCTTTATATGCAGATAAAAAGGCTGAACTAATTAGAAAAGCATTAGGAAAATCTATGTCGGGTACAAGAAGAAAAGGAAAAGACGTTGGTGAATTAAAACTTGTTAAGACGATTGAACGCGAGATTAGAAAGTAAAGAGAATAAAAAGAAAAGGAGGGAAGAAGTAATGGATAAAAACAAGAAAAAAAATAGAATTGTTGCATTAATAACTTGCTTTACTATTATCTTTAACTTTTTCTCTTCAATGTGTATAAGTTGTGCATATACTGTGCATACAATAGAGAGTACTATTGATGCCATCTTTGATAAAGCTTATGAGCTAGCCCCTAATGGTACAAACGAAATACTTGTTGGTAGAAATGATACCAGATCGGAAAGTAGAGAGAATGGACCCTTAACCCCAGACGTTGCTAATGGACATAATGGTGGGTTAATTCAAACAAATGAGATATATCGGATTTGCTTTTTATCCTACGCAAAGTGGATTATACAAGATTAAGGTCGAAGAATATGTTGATGATAATTCACGAGAACCAGAAGAACTTAGATACATGGTATTTAGGAGCACGGCTGTTGAAGAAACAATAGCAACATCTCCGAATTCTCAGGGACAGCTATCACTATTTAATTTCTTTATAATGGATCCAGAAGGTGAAGGTGACATTATAGGTGGTGGAAATCTTGGAATTGCGTGTGAACCTGTAAGAGGTTCTCTAAGAGATGATGGAAGGTTTCAGGACTCGGCTTTAATGCCTATTACTTGTCCAACAGAACCAAGAAAAGATCCACTAAGTACTTCTATAGACGTATTGCTTCTAAGACACAGATGGTATTTTATATATTTTCAAACTGAAGATTTCTTTAGAAAAACTTCTATAGGAAACAAGGTTAAAGTTACAATTGATAAGGAAACGACAGGAAGAGAAGACTCTACTTTTACTGCTGATGTTTTTACGTATTATATAAATAGTAATATTCCAAGCTATTGTATTTCTATGAGAACGAGAGTAATTCCTGACAGTCAAGCTCCGTTTATGAGAGTAAGCTATAATCAAACATTAACTGATGATGAAGGAAATACATTCGCAGCCAGAGAACTGAATTCGAATGTTATAGATGACTATATAAATAACTATATGGAAATTGAAGGAGAACCGGAGCAAAAGGCTAAAAATGGGAATTGGATTGAGGGACTTATAGGAAACCTTATTTTGTTCATTGGCGAAGTTATTTTAAGAATGATGGAAAATGCCCTTGGCCTAGAAAATGGTGGACTAACTACCGACAAACTTATTTTTGGAGAGAGCAGTGGTACTGAGACTGATGTACAACGTCAAATTTTTGGAGAGAGCAGTGGTACTGAGACTGATGTACAACGTCAAATGAAACCTGTTGTTGATTTGAGACCGTTAGGTGGAATTGGCCAAATCCTAGGCGGAGGTCCTAATAGTTTAGAACATCCAGTTGAAGGAATATTTGCTAATGGGGAAGTTAAGACGGCTGTTAGTGCTGTATACAGAGCTCTAAAAGCAATTGCTGTAGTAGTCTATATAATACTTTTTGTTTATGTAGCAATAAAGATATTGCTTGCGGTAGGAACACCTGGGCAATCGAAGGCACTTAAAGTTTTAGAGTATTGGCTTGGTGGAGTAGTTATTTTAAATTTTGCCCCATACATTTTTCCAGCTGTTCCGTATTTGACAAATACGTTGTGCTATGCGATAAAGCATTCGTCTGCAGTTGAGGTTGCGAGTCAATACTCTGCTTCAGAAATTGCAGCAGCGTTAGGAAGCAATGTTCTGGTTTCTGAAGACGCTGGAGCTGTCAATACAAGAAGGATACTTAATAATAAAATAAGATTGCTTAGGGAGGCTCAAGGAGGAGGATATGATACAGGTAGAACTATAGATGAAAACTGGGATGAAGTAAATAGTAAAATAGATTTGATTACGTCATATATGAATGATGATAGTGCAAAAGAAGAATTTAGAGCTGATATGGAAAAGGGAAAAGAATATATAGAAACATGGTTTGCCAGATATGATGGTTCGAATACCACTGTGCTCCAGATAGGGAGCTCATTTTACACTTTAGCTCGTGTTCATACGGCAAATTATTATTTTAGTAAAATTGATCAAAGTTCGTCATCTGTACGATTTGGAATATATGACTGGCTTCATAATGAAGCTCAATTTGCAGATGTATATAGGGAATTATATGAGGCAATGAGAAATACAATAATGCAAAGGAGCATTGAAATACTAGAAAATATGAGGGAGTCGTTGACTGCCGATCCTATGGTTGCTTTAAAAATAACGTTTAAGGAAACTGATAAGCCAGTTTATGCAATAGCATGGTTTATGCTTATGCTACAAATGTTTTCAATAGTTTTCATGTACTACAAGAGGGTAATAGTAGTAACACTTTTAATAGTTCTATTTCCAATTGTAATGGCGGTATATGTTATAGATAAAGTCGGAGATGGAAAATCTCAAAGCTTGAAAACGTGGATTCAAGAATTTATTGCTAACTGCACAATTCAGCTTATACATGCATTGGTTTATATAAGTGTAGTTAATATTGGAATTCAAATTTGTAGAATATCACCTGAAAGGTATTGGATTTTCTTATTCGTAGCAATTTGCTCTATTTTCCCATGTGAAAGAATCCTAAGAGGAATTTTGGGATTAAAGTCATCAACGTTGGGAGAATTAAAATTTAATATGGCGGGTATGATTGCTGCCACAGTTGCTGTTAGAAAAACTGCAAAAAATGGATTTAAGATGGGAACAAATGCATTTAAGGGTGGCGGAAAATTAATAAAGGATATAAAGAAAGATGGCATAAAGAAAGTTGCAGGTCAAAGGGCAAAGAAATTCTTAACCGGAGATGCGGACAAGAAGAAAGAAGAAAAAGATAAGAAGAAAAAGAAGAAGAAGGAGCGTCAAGAAAAAGTACGTGATAGTCGTTCTAAAGATAGAGATTACAGAATTAAGGCAATGGAAGATTCAAAGAAACGACTAAAAGAAGGACATCATCACGTCAAAGATTATGCAGCCGTTGTTAAAGGAACAAAGGCAGAAATCGGAAAGAAAAAGGAAGAGCTTGCAAATAAAATTAAAAATGGAAGAGTTGCACAAGCAGGTCAAAGGCTTGCTAACTCTAAGCTTGGAAAGGCAGCTATTAAGACCGGTAAAGTTACAAGTAGAGCAGCTTCTATTGCAGGAAGCCACTTGAAACGAGGAGCAAACTTATATAAGAAGTTTGCTGGAACGGCATTTGGTCTTGTTAAAGGCATGGAGGCTCTTGGAGAAGGAGGATTTGCTAGCGGTGTTGTTACTGCAAGAAGTCAGGTTCATATGCTAGGAGGATTCAAGGATCAAAAGCTAGAAAAGAAAAAAGACGATAAGGAAAAGCAAGATGATAAGAGACCAAATCAATTACCTGAAGGGTATAAACCAGTGGATGTTAATAGTGAACAGCAAAGATTAGAAAATGAACAACAAGCATCACAAGGTGGAAGCACAAGAGAACAAGCTTCACAAAGATTAAATGATGAGAGAGAAGCAATTAATGGTGGTGGACAGAATGCTGGTCAAAATACCGAAAATGGAGAACAACCAGGTAATGCAAGTAACAATGAAAATGGTGCTAATGAAAATAATTCAACACCACCTGATGAAACACCAATTGAACAAAATGGAGATGAAAACAATAATCAATCGGAAACATCTGAAGGACAAGAAGAAGGAAATAATGAAGGCACTTCAGGAGAGCAACAAGGAGAAGGTGGAAACGCTGAAGGCGCTCCAGGAGAGCAACAAGGAGAAGGCGGAAACAATGAAGGCGCTCCGGGAGGACAATTAGGAGATGGAAATCCAAATGAGAATTCTGATAATTCAGGAGAGTCTCCAAATGATTCTGAAGAAACTCCTTCTGGAAGTGAAGATGAAACAAATGAACCTGGAGAGGCAGAAGATGGAGAAGGAGACGGCTCTGAAGAAGATTCAGATGACTCTGATGGAGATGAGTCTGATGAGTCAGAAGAATCTTCAGATAGTGGAGAACCTCGTGAGAATGAGGGAGAATCTCAAGCAAACTCTGAAGAATCACCTAATGCTCCTCAGGGAACTGAGCAAGGTGGCGAAGCCAATAATTCTCTAGAACCTGGAGAGGGTTCAGAATCTGGAACGCCTGCTAATACTGGAGAAAATCAGCCAAACCATGTTCCGCAATCGGAGGGCGAATCAGCAGGTGAGGCTAATGCAAGCGATGACGAAGTTAGAGAATCTTCAGAAACAGGAGAAGATTCAGGTGACGGAACACCTCAAATAACAGACGAAACAATAATTGAAGAAGTAAATGATGATTCGGATGATGATTAGAAATAATTAGCTAGCATTGAAAGGAGGGATATAAATGAATAACAGAATTATTAGAGTAGTTGCATTTTTGATGATATTAATGACTTTGTCTTCATTTATATCCTCTTTTGCGGTACTTCCAACTGGTTCACAAACAGCTATGGTTTCTTTATCAGTAAATGAATCTGCTACTTTTACTTATAATGACACTTCATTTAGAAATGCAAAGCCTGAGGACAGCCCAACGATACCTATTCAAGTTGCAGATGATGGAAATTATAGTATAGAATTTAGACATAATGGTTCAATAATAGACTTTGAAATAATAGATTCGACGGGACATATACTACCAATTTATGCAAATACAGAAGGAGAAGGAAGTGTTAACTTTGGCACAACTGGAACGAGTTATGGAATAAGTGCAACTGTACATTTAGAAGCAGAAAAAACATATTACGTTGTTGGATACTATGAGCCAAGTAAAACGGCGGGGTCAGCAGTTGTTGGAGTAATAAGGCAAATTGATGAATTAAATGACACGGGCGTATCTTCTTCAAGAGTAACTGCACCTAATATAGATGAAGCAAATGGATATAACACTGAAACGCCACTGGGAAAAGGTTCAGTTAAAGACAGGGCGCTTAAATATAAGAAAGCCTCAGACGTAGATGATGCTTTATATGCTAGAAGCGTTAGAGATGTACCTAAAACAAATCTTACTGAAAGTGTAGAAGAAAACACCGATTTCGTGCAAAGAGTAATTGCGTGGCTGTTTATTCATGGTATCGCCGACCCATTTAGAGCAATTATTTGTGGAATATTTGGAGATGTTACAATAGATGACTTGCTTTTTAATAGACATGCGGATACTAGACTTACATTTTATTTAAAACCAGAAACTGGTGCGACGGGAGACTTTTATCAATCGGGAGAGAAAAATTCTTTTTTGGAGGCACGGAGATAATCCTGACAAAACAATTTTAGCAATGGTAAATAGGTACTATCAAATCTTTACGTCGATTGCCATAGTCTTGTATATCATATTAGCCTTATTTATAGCAGTTAATATACTAATAAAGTCAACAGGCAGAGAAAAAGAGAAGTATAAAGCAATGATGATTGACTGGGTAAAAGGGGTTATGTTGCTGTTTTTTATGCCATATATGATTAAGTGTGCAATTATGGCAAATGAGGGTCTGGTGGGACTTGTGTATACAAATGTGATACAAAATTCAGGAGGAAGTGGACCTTTATCAAAAGCGCAAAACGCGTCGCCATCATTTAAAAAAGATAATTCGTCAGCAAAAGCAGCACTGGGAGAAAGAAAGAATGAAACAAGCAATGGAGATTTAATGATTTTATATAGAAATAAAACATTAGATACTGGAAACTTAGTGTATGGATTAGTATACATCTTTCTATTAAAACAGCTGTTGGGATTGCTTCTAATGTATTTTAGGAGAATGATTAGTGTCCTAATATTGATAGTAGTATTTCCTTTTATTGCGGTGACGTATGCAGTTGATAAAATAAAAGATGGACAAGCCCAAATATATAATTCGTGGTTAAAAGAATTGTTTTTAAATATATTTATGCAGTTTTTCCAAGCGATTGTGTATTGTGCAATTATGTTTCTAGTTGGTGCTTTGCTTGGTGAAGCATCATCAGGAGCAAATGTTTTAATGATGACAATTGCAATCAACTTTATTACAAAAAGTGAAACATTGTTAAGATCTTTATTCCCTTCATTTATGTCTGGTGGACAAGGCGTTGGCACAGTTAAGCCATTATCACAAGAAGTTAAAGCGATGACAAACACTGCAATATTTAAGAAGGCTAAAAACACTGTAACAACTATTGGCAAAAGAGTTGACAACATGAGTGAAAAGCATCTTAAGCATCTAGAAGATAAGTATGCATACAGAGAAGACAAAAATATAAAAGATGAGGCTTGGAGAAACAAGGCAGCAACCAGGGATCAGGTAAGACGAATTGGAAGAACAGACTTCTCTGAATTAGATGAAGAGGTTCCAAGAGTAAGATTTGACACACCAGAAGATGACGCAGAAAGGATAAAGGCAGAAAGAAAGGCGGCTCTTGATAGAAGAGCACAGATGTGGGATGATTTAAACTATTGCAGACATAGTACAAACCCTAATATGCGTAAAAGGTTTGACGATTATATGGCAGCTCAAGCTTCAGATGCAGATAGAGAGCGTATTCTTGGTCAAATGGATGCAAAAGAAAGAATAAACGAAGTTGTCACGGGAAGAAATAGATCTGGAAGAAAGATGTCACAGAAAGAGCTAAGCATTAGTGCAAGAATTGTTGTAGACATTGTTCGTTCAGGCCAGCCTGGTCATGCAGGACAGTATAGTGAACTTGGCGAATGGATGCAAGGAAAGTCTATAAGAGTAGAAGAAAGAGTATTTAACGGCGGTAGAATTAGTGAAGAAGAAGCTTTAAGAAGAAAAGCAGCAGGACAAAGAGTTAGTGAAACTAGGGTAACAAGACAAGTTAGACTTTCAGATTATTTAGATGCAGATGGAGCTACTAATGAAAGAACAGGTAATGCAAGGTATTTAGTTGATTCAAAGACTGGTGAAAGGACAGGTATACGTAGAGGAAAAGGTCTACAGGGTATATATGTATCACAAGCTGATTCTGAAAAAATGTCTGATGCCATGAGGTTGTTTGGTGGAAAGACTCAAGGAATTTCAACTACAAAAACAGATGATTTAGATACTCAATTTGTGTCATCTATGGAAGATATGACTGGTGAAACTAGACTAGTAGATGAAAGAGGACTAGATGCTAGTAGTCGAGTTGATGAAGAAAAAGAGAGACAACAAGTAGTTCTTTCAGAAGATGAACTTCATCAATTATGGGTAGATCAAAAAGATGAAATTGGTGAATTTGCCAGAACACATTATAAGCATGGACAAACGAGAGAAGCAAGAGAAGAAATTGATGAGGCAGCGGACCTTCTATATCAATTGCATGCTTATATGTCGAGAGTAAATTCCGCAGGTGGACAAGCTGGAATGTCGGCTGCCGAGGCATATAGGATTTCAAGCAGACTTAATGAACTAGGTATAAGAAATGATAGCGTATCTACAATGATTGGTGAGGCAACAGGAGCAATTCAGTCACCAAGAGGGTCTTTCTGTATAATTAGAATTAATATGCACGGAGTGACATTGAGTCAAATGGAAGCGGCTTCTGGTGCTGGCGTTGTACTTGAAAACAGAATGCTAAAAGATAAAGAAAGAAAGGCATACACCGCAAGTGCAATAAGGACGCTAGGAAGAAAGACAGATGATACTGTTATAGCAGGAATTGTTGCTAGAGCGGGTGTTGATGATTTGATAGGTGACGAATCAATTGCAGAAGTTAGCGAAGACGGAAAGATTAAAAGAGAAGGAAAATCACCAGAAGAATTACTAGCTGAGCAATACGAAAGAGAAATTGCAGAAAAAGAAGAAGCTATAAGAACTAACAGAATAGCACAATCTAGAGCAAGGGCGTTTAGTTCTGGTCTTCAAGCAGCTGGTGCTATTGCTTCTACTATTGCAGGTGAACCATTAAGAATGGCCGCTGGTATCTCGGCTGCTGCATTTACTGCAGGTGGATCTGATGAACCTGAGGTAAGTGGAATAGTTGGAGGATATGAGTTTGGAGCTGGTCTTGAGGAAAGCATGGAAAAGGCTATTCCGGGAACAACTTCGGCGGGTAGTTCGGGCACATTAGGTAGTTTTATAGCGGATGTCCCAGAGAGTGTTACTGAAGGTGCAACAAGGGCAACTGCAGGCGCAAGAAGAGCAGGAAGAGCAATAAGTAATACTGCCAGGGCAGTTAGTGAGACGAGAGTTGGACAAGCAACTTCTAGGACAGTAGGTCGAGCAGCTAGAGCAATAGGTGGAACAAGAATGGTACAGGCAACTATGAGGGCAGTAGGAAGTATGCCTGGTGTAAGGACATTGCGACAACGTCATAATGAACGTGTGTTAGAAAGAGAAATAATAGAGCAAGGTGGAAGGTCGCAAGCAGCGTCAGAAAGATCAAGAATATTTGGGAACTCGTTAAGTAATCTATAAAGAAAGGAAGTGGTGGATATGACCAAAAAAATGAAAAAACTATTATGTATTGTATTGGCTGTATTTTTGGCATTTTCTGCCATTTCTAATAATTACTATGTAATTGCTGATGGTGATGAAACAAGTGAAGCGGATAAGAAAGAAGCGTCAGGTTGGTTTGTGGATTTGTCTGATGCAGTTGGTATGGCAATAAGGGCCTTTGGAGATTTGTTTCGTGACATAATAAGTAATGGTTTAAAAATGTATGACCCCAATAGCAATGCAACGATTGACATGGACAGTATTATTTATGATGATTTCAAAGACACAAGTCTTAATTTCTTTGCTGATGAGTCGGAGAGGACGACATTAGTTACAAACTTAAGAACATCAATTTCGGATGTATATAATGTATTTCAAGCCGTTGCCATAATTGTTTATTTGATTACATTCCTATATATTGTAGTTAGGGTTTTACTAGCAACAACAGGAAAAGGATTAGAAGAACAAAAGAGATTTTTCTTCTCATGGGTAGAAGGCGTTATACTGTTATTCTTTATGCCATATATTATGAAATATGCTATCGAAATAAATCATGGCTTTGTTACAATAATTGGAGAAGCGAGAAATGACGCAAGTTTAGGACTCCCAGCTCCTGGCGAAAGTTTAATGGGAAATTTACGAAAAAAAATTGTGTATAAGGACTCTGCAAGAAATACTCATTACGATGTGGCGAAGGCATTAGTTTATTTAGTTGCGGTTTTTCAATTCGTAGTTCTCGTTATTGCTTACTATAAAAGGTTATTTACGGTAGGATTTTTGATAGGAGTCTATCCGGTAGTAGCCATGTTATATCCTATAGATAAGGTCAATGATGGCAAGGCACAATCTACAAGTGTTTGGCTTAAAGAATTACTTGTAAACATATTTACACAAACGATTCATGCTATTATTTATTTGTTTGTAATGGCGATAGCAACAACATCATCGGACTGGATTCTTGGACTTGTTGGCATAGCATTCTTGTTTAAAGGAGAAGAGCTACTAAAGCAACTTCTTGGTGGAACAGGAAGCAGTGCCCCAGATTTAAAGTCTACAGCTATAAAGACAAGTGCAGCCTTGACTGCTATGAGCGAAATTACCAAAAAGATGGAACATGGAGCTACTCAAACTAAAGGAACACTAAAAGCCTATAGAAAGTGGAGAACTGAATCTGCAACTGCTAGATTAATGGAAACTTCTGGTTCAGATGGTAGCGGAATATTACCTCCTAGTTCAACTCCTGTTGCTCAATTACCAGAAGGTGCCGGAATTCAAGACTTTGATGCTTCACAAAGAGGTAATAGTCAATATATGGCTATGGTCAGAGCTGTTCAGGCACTAAATGGTGTTGGCGGAGAACATAGTAGTGAAGAAATTGCGGAGGCTTTAAGAACTGTAAGAGCAAACGAAGGCAATACTGACCAAAGAATAGCCGGTTTAAGGGCACAATTAACACTTAAAGAAGATCAAAGAAAGAAACTATATGAACGTCAAGATGAAGTTACAAAGGCCGCTGCATCAATTGGCACAGATGACCCAGAAAAATACGGTAAAGATGTTGAAAAGATTTCTAGAGATCTTGAAATTCATCTTCAAAAAGATTTGCCAGATTTATCTGATGACACAAGAAGATTAATTAGTCGTGCCATTAGAACTAATGCATATAGAGAAGCAGTATCACCATCATTATCTGCTGGAGGAAGAGCCTCTGCTTCACAGAGGATGTTTAGTAGTGATGGAGTTAAGAAGGAAATTCAAGAAGGTGTTAAAAAGGCTAACAAATTTGCTGAGACAGGTTCTGCAACTGCAACTCGTGAAACTAGAGAAGCATTAGAAAGTGGTGAAGGAACTGAAACAGAAGGTGGTACTGGCGCAGGTACACCTCGACTTTCTTCTATCTTCTCAGCTGAAGAAGAAATGCTTGCTGGCTCAGATTTAGACAGTGTATTTACAGTCGGTGGCAATAAAAAGAAACGCAAAAAGCAAATGGCCAAAATGACTGAAAGATATATGCTATTAATGCAACATCACAGCAAATATGCTAAAAAATTGGAAGGAATGTCAGAGAAGGATAGAAGGCGTCTTGCAGAAGCATTGGCAGCTATGGACGATATTAAAAACAGATTGGGTTCTGAGAGAGCGCATGACCTTGCTGATGGAGAAGAATTGCCTAAATATGATATTGCTCAAGTTGCGGAATATGCAGATACTTTAAGAGAAATGGGTGCAGAGTCAGAAGATGTTGAGCAGTTAATCAAAGATCAACTTGGAGAATCATCAAAAGGAGTACAAAAGAGAGTAGATGATTTGTTAGTTAGATTCTATTCTTCATCAGATATTGAACAAAGACTTAGAAGACTTCAACGTGAGCTTCAACGATTAGAGAATGAATTAAATAAGCTAATAGAAAGTGGGGACGAAAGTGAGGCTGCTTATACCAGAAAGGTTGAATTAGAGAGGCTTGTATTAAGGTGCAAAGAAGATGAACTCGATTTAATGGAGCAAATCATTCAACAAAGAGACTCTATTTCTTCAAATGTTGGAAGGGCTAAAGCACAGGGACAACTTGTGTTTGATAGAGACAAAGCATATAGGCAGGCCATGTATGGAAAAGGTGCATTTATTAGAGATGATGGTGAGATGTATGAAGCCACACCAGAAGAAATAGAATCGCAAATGCCGAATGACGGATGGACAGAAGCAGATATGACTGAGGGCTGGCCAGAAGGAGTAAATCCAGAAGAATGGCCAGACGATGTGCAATCAGTATGGACATCTTACTTAACAGATGAGGAAATAGATGAAAGAATAGCGGAAAGACTAGAAGATTACAGAAGAAGGTATGGAACTAGTGAACTAGCTCCTGGAACACCACCTCCTGAACCAACTTATGAAAATATTAGTGTTTCATATCAACCAACAATGGAAGCAATACAAAGGACTAATGACCCACATGTAGTAGTGGTAAACCCTGTTGTAGGGTCACGTCTAGATGGTGTTGCTCATGAGGTAATGGTTTTAAAACAGAATGGATACAGCGTAATAACTAGGTTTAATGACACCGAAATTAGAAGTGATGATTTTGAAAATGCCGAACAAATAATAGAAAGATTTGACAGAGAGTATTTTGCAAGTGCTAATGCTAACTTAATTAGCAGTGCTGCCTCTGAAGCAGGAGTTTCAGAGGATGTGGTTAGAGAGTATATTAGACGTCGTAAAGAAGCACAGAGAAGAGCGGGCTCAGATGAGGATGCAAGTGATACAGAGAGTGAAGACTCTGGACGTGGCTTAGATAGAATATTTGACGAATTAGATGATGCATTAGAAGCACTAGAAGGCAGAAGACCTACAGAAACCAGAACAGAAGAACCTCAAGAAGAAAGAGAAGAAAGAGAAGAAAGAGAAGAAAGAGAGTCTGGCGGTATAAGACTATCTACTAGATTCATAGATACGATGAGAGCACCAGACAAATTAAGTGGTTCAACAGGGCATGACGTTAAAAAAGCAGAAAAAGCATATCAAGAAGCAATCAAGAGAATGATAGAAAGAGAAAAAGAGATTAGTAAAGAAACTGCTAGCCCTGAAGCGGTTGTTCAAATATCTAATGATTCTATGGCTAAGATGACAGAAGAAGACTCTGTAAGAGTGGCAGATAGATTAGATGCTGCTGGAATAGGTCTGGAAGATGAGCGCGCTAATGCTGTTTATGAAGACATTGCAATGCAAAGAAGAAGAAAAGTTGCAACTGTAATGAGAGACTCACTTGCCATTACTGAAGAACTAGATAAAAAGGCAGAAGAGGACAAGATTAACGGATTAACGCTAGAAGAACATGAAAGGGCTAGAGATGCATATCGTAAATTATTCTTTGAAAAACTATTAGGAGGAACGGCAACAACAGCTGGCGCCATTTCAGGTGCTGCAGTTGGTGGATTTATTGGAGGAGCAATGGGTATAGGACTAGGCTCTGAAGATTCAATGGGAAAAGAGTTCTTTACTGGAGCTGCTCTTGGAATTGGTATAGGAGTTGCACCTGCTTATAGACTTGCAAACAATGATGGTACTAACGTAAGAGATCATGACTTTAGAACAGAATATAGAACCATTAAAGTTGTTAATCCATATGATGGTACTATCACAGAAGTTGAATTAGATAAGAATGGCATTCTATTTGCCGAACCAGGACTTAAATACATTGGCCCAGATGTAGTTTTAAGTGTTACAGATCCTAGATTAAAAGACAACTCTGGCGTTAGATATAGTATCGACTTGCAACTGCTTGAGGCAGCTAAAAAGAATAGAAATAGCAAAGAAAGAAAAGCAATGGAAAGAAAGAATGAATTATATAGAAGTGCAATGGAAATAAGAAGGCAGCAAAACAATTCGGGAGGAAATAACGCTTGAGGAACATAAAACTAACTATCGAATATGATGGAAAAAACTTCTCTGGATGGCAATCACAGCCATCCAGAGTTAGTATTCAAAGCGAAATAATTAATGCTATAAGAGAAGTCACAGGAGAAGATGTGGAATTAAATGCTTCTCGGAAGAACTGATGCGGGGGTACATGCGTTAGGACAAGTCGCGAATTTCAAAACAAATAGCAAGATATCTATCGACAAAATTCCACATGCAATTAATAGTAAGTTGCCTAACAGTATAGTAATTAAGAATGCGGAAGAAGTTGACGAACGTTTTCATGCAAGATATAACTGCACTGGAAAAACATATAAATATGTTATTTACAATAGCAACTATCCTTCAGCACTTAACAGATATAGAGAATTCTATATATCACAGGAACTGGATTTTGACAAAATGAAAAAGGCTTTAAAATACTTTGAAGGTGAGCATGACTTTGCAGGATTTAAATCATCTGGAGGAAACGCCAAAAAGACAACGATTCGAACAATAAAAAAAGCTGTTATAGAAAAGGCCACCGATGGAAGAATTACAATTACTTTATCTCGGAGATGGTTTTTTGTATAACATGGTTAGAATAATTTGTGGGACAATTGTTGATGTTGGGTTAGGAAAAATCGATTGCAAAGATATGCCTAAAATTATAGAAAGCAAAGACAGAAAGCAGGCGGGCAAAACCTTGCCACCGCATGGATTGTACTTGGTTGAAGTTTATTACAATTCATAGCGTAGCACCATATAGGTTTCACGTTCGCAGCGGCGCACCATAGTGCGCCATAAAGACAACAAAATCTATGTAATGATTGTTTTGGAGGTCTTATGAAAAGAAAAACATTATTGTATATAAGTTTAATAAGTATAATAGTAATTCTACTTTGTTCATACGTTTTTGCTATTAACACGTCTGGTGCGAAAATTGTGAAAAACGGTACCATTAAAACGGTTACAACAGTAAAACCAGCCACAAAAACAACTCCGAAACCTACGACAAAAGTTACACCGAAGGCAACAATTAAACCAACTTCAAAAGTTACGCCAAGGCCGACGACCAGGACTACGCCTAAACCAACAGTGAGGCCAACATCCAATGTAACACCTAAGCCAACTATTGCGTCACAAAGGCAGACTGCTATACCTACGAAGTTGCCGGATAGTTCCCCAACGCCAACTTATACGTATGAATGTATTACAGTTCCTACTGAGGGGTTAAGTAACACAATCTCGGTCGAGCAGGGAGAAACAATATATATAAAAGTTGAACGCAACAATGGAAGCAATAAAGACTTGGTAGATTTTGAAATAGTAATTACAACAGACAGAAGCAATTTATTACAAGTAGAGGGAAACAATGTTTTTGTGAAGTTTAATAGGAATATTAATACTAGACAATCTGGACAAATTTCTATCAAATACAGAAATGAAAACAGTGGTAAAGTTGCAAGTGTTAGTAAGAACATATCTATTAATCCACATTCAGTTCACAAATACAGTGATTGGGAGACTGGAACGGCAAATAATGTTCAAGTTAGAAAGTGCATAATTTGTGGTAATAGCGAAACAAAAGCTATTGATTCGACTAGAGAAACGAACAGTATGGACCATACATTCGTAGCTAAATCTATTTGGAATATGAATGCAGAAAGTCATTGGCATGATTGCAGTTATCCAAATTGCAATATGGAATCACACAAATCTATATTAAGAATGCCTAAAGAAGCAAGAGTTAGTACTCATAAATATGGTGCTTGGGAAAATGGACCTTCAAATGATACACAAACAAGAAGGTGTGCAGTATGTGGATATCTTGAGTTCCAAGAGATATTTAGTGTATCAATAAATCCTCAGGCGTGCACGATAAGAGAAGGAAACACGCAAATACTAACGGTTAATGTTAGAGGATATGGAAATGATAAAGTAACAAAAACATTTAGTACAAGTAATACGTCAATTGCAACAGTAAATAGAAACGGCATCGTAACGGCAAGAAGTTATGGAACAGCAGAAATAACGGTAAGAGGTCAAGTTAATGGAACAGGAAAAGTTAAGACTGCGAAATGCGTAATAAATGTTGAATGTGCTCATAGACGTACAGAAAAGTATTATATTGAAGAATCTGATACAAAACATAGAGAAGTAAGGCGATGCTTGAGTTGTAGCACTATAATTGAACCTTCAGAGCCTTTATTAAGGGATCACACATGGAGCGGAAGATGGGTGGTTAGAGACATAGATGCTAACGAGTATACTCATGTATGTACTAAATGCGGTGCGTTTGGTGGAGGCACAAGAATCGGCTATATAGAGGGCTCAACTACAAAGCATGCATATTGTCCTTCAACCGAATGGCAATTTAATAAAGAATATCATTGGCTTGCATGTGTTTATCCTAATTGCAATATGACATCACATAAAACCATTGGAAACTTACCAGAAAACGCAGTTTGCAAAAAACACGCGTTTAATGGATCTGGAGCTGATCAAAACATTTGTAGTGAATGCGGAAAGACACGACAAGAGGTAGATAATTACGGAAGAGTAGAGCCAAAGCCAACTCCATGTATTCATAATTATATAGAAGTTATTTATAAATATGAACCAAATCCTATTACTCCTGTAGACCAGCCAACGAGTGAAGGCCATTATGTCGAGTATAAGTGTGAGTATTGTAAACAAAGTGATCCGGACCGTCCTAAGGCGCGAATACCTCATTCATTATTACGTCATTTTGTTGATACAGAAAATATAGATAAACATATATGTGACGTGTGCAATTGGGAAAGCGAATGTCAGTACGATGAAGACAACATAGAGTATACATTAACAGCGACATGTTTAAATGCGGGATATTTATTTGGATATAAAAAATGCTCGAATTGTGAAAATAAAATAGAAGTATATAGACATGAAGAGCCTGCTCTTGAGCACACATCTGATAGGAGAAGTGTTAATAAGAGTTTTCATGCATATAATGGTACTTATTGGGTTTCTGAAATAGCAAGTAAAAGCTGTAGATATTCAAGCGACATAGAATCTAATGGAATATTAAAAACTGATGAAGAGGGTAGGCCGAATAGTAATGGAGTTCTCTACCATTCCGCAGATGACACTAGTAGGGAGGATCAATGGGTACATTATTCAATAAACTGGTGTTATAGGTGTGGAGGCACTTATAGAAGTGAATATGTTGCTTGTGAGAATAGTATTGAATATTATGCAATAAAAAATGCTACACATAAAAGGCATTGTAAAGTATGCGATCGTAAAGGCGAAGAGCGCCATCAAAGCTCTGGAGCAAACTACGTAAAAATGGTTGGCGATTATTCGGCGGCAACAAGAGTAGGAAATGTATCGTTTACCGCAGAAGAAATAGCACCATATTGTAAAACGGAATTGCCAGCTAGATCGGATCAAAGTGGAAATGATTTGAAAAAGGGACTACATGCTGTTATAAACATGTGTAGAAAGTGTGGACAGTATTTTATTGATAGGAGTGAAAATCATAGTTGGGCAGTATATGAGCATAAATTTACGCAAGTTGGAGATTATCAGCATAAGTTTAAATGGGTTTGTGCAATATGCAATTATTTATCAGATGAAATAATAGAAGATTGTTATTCTTATCGTACTACAACAGAACCTGTTGAGGACTGGGACACATGTTATGATGAAGAATTTTGCTACTGCATTTGCGAAAGGGATTTAGGGTTACATGAGTTTTGGGTAGATTGATGAAAAGATGTTCTGTTTCAATTCTATATTTAACATTTTTCATAAGATTATATTACAAATAAAAAAGAAGAACGAATGCAGATATGATATAATAACATATATGAAATAGCGATTGCTTATATTTAGGAGGTTTTTATGGGAAGAAAAGTATTAATTCTATTATTAATAATAGGAGCAATATACGTTGGAACTTGTGCTTTTGGCATGATAGAACCAGAGGGAAAAATCGTACGCTCAAGTGCTATAAGTGTAGTTAAGGCGGGAGCAAGTGGTGCGCCTATTCCGAAAAAAACTACATCTAGACTTGTGGTTACGGTAAAGCCAAAGGCTACTGCAACACCAAGGTCGACTACCAAGGCAAAGACAACAACGCCTGCAAAAGCAACTACAAAGCCAGTATCTACGAACAACAAAACAAACCATTCATATAGCGTTACGATTGGCGGAAGTACAAATTATTCAATTATGATTGGGCAGGGTCAAGGAGCAACCATATCTGTTAAGGAAGATGGCATTGAAGTTGACTTTAGCATTTTACTTGGTAATGGAAATGGTTTATTATACACAAGTGGGAAACGTATAGTAGCAAAATACGACAAGGGAGTAACAAGCAGAAGAACAGAAACAATAACCATAACATATGCTAATAAAACGACGGGCAAATTTGCAAGCATAAAGAAGGCAATAGTAATTGAGCCACATACAACTCATAGTTTTGGCAGTTGGAGAAATGGTCCAGCAAACAATACCCAAGAAAGAACATGTACAATTTGTGGTTATGTTGATGTTATGAAGCCACTTAGTGTAGTGGTATCACCTAGCGTTATTAGACTATTAGAGGGCAGGTCACAAAAAATTACGGTTAATATAAGTGGATACGGAGAAGGAGAACTTACTAAAACATTTAGCAGTAGTGACACAAAAGTTGCTATGGTAACGAAAAATGGAGGAGTAGTTACAGCAAGAAACTATGGGACTGCTATAATTACTATTAACATAGGAAAAGGCACTAACATATATAAAACAGTAAAATGTACAGTGAATGTTGAATGTTCTCATAAACGCACAGAAAAGTATTATATTATAGAATCAGATATAGCACATAAAGAAGCAAGAAGATGCATAGCTTGTAGTACAATAGTAGATGCTTCAGATGCCACATTAAAGGGTCATACGTGGAGCACTAGTTGGGTTGCCAATGCTTATGGAGTGTATACTCATATATGTACAAAATGTGGTGCACTAGGTGGAAGTGTAAAATCTAGTTCGTCATTTGGCTCTTCTGTAAATCATGCATACTATCCTTCAAATGAATGGTCATATAATAAAGAATATCATTGGCATGAGTGTGTTTATCCATATTGCAATATGACATCACATAAAACCATTGGAAACTTACCATCAAATGCAGGTTGCAAAAAGCACGCGTTTAGGGGATCTGGAGCTGATGGAAACAAATGTAGTGAATGCACAAGGACACGAGATGAGATAAATGACTATTTGAAAGTTAAACCAACGCCAACACCGTGTATCCATGAATACGAAGAATTCATATATAAGTATGAGGAAAATCCAATTTCTTTAATTAATCAACCAAACGAAAAAGGCCACTATGTTGAGTACAAATGTAAAAATTGCGGACAAAGTGATCCGGACCGTCCTAAGGAGCTAATAGGCCATCCATCAATAAATCATTTTGTTAAAAATGATGCAGATTGGCATAAATGTTCAGTCTGCGATTGGGAAGGTGAATGTGAGTATGATGATAATAATATAGAATACCAATTAACAGCAACATGTGAAACTGATGGTTATTTAATAGGATATCAAAAATGCTTGCATTGCAAAAATCAAATAGAAGGTTTCAGCAAAGAGGTTTCAGCATATGGACACGAGTATGATCCAAACAGCGCAAAAGTTGGGCTTTATGGTAAGAATAATAAATATATAAAGATCGAATTGCCTAAGGTAGAGGTAGCTGATAATTGTGTTGGGAAATATGTTTACCGGAACTATAGATGGCAAAAAAACCGACGTTTCTAGCTGGGTACATTATAGATATCAGATCTGCCACAGATGTGGAAAACCAACTGATGGAGGAATAATTCATTGTAAAGATGCAGGACAAATGGAGTATACTCATATATTTGACAATAAAATGCATAGAGCAACGTGTTTATTATGTAATCAGACAGGTGACGTGCCACATGAAACCGATAGTAAAACATACGATATTCCAAAATATGAGGATTATACTGAGAAAGGTAAGCACTACGGAATGGGGTGGACTGTTCTTGACTCCTTGTATTTTGTGTCTACAGATGAATACCCATATGGCTATGGCGGAGGTACGCATGCAGTTATAAAAAGGTGTACGCAATGTCAAGGATATGTTGCAGTTGCTGAACCACATGTATGGGGAGTTGTAAATATGAAATACATTGATGACACGTATCATAGCTATGCTGTAAGGTGCAATAAGTGTTTAGGTTTTCTTCATTATGGTGTGAAAACAAAACATGGTGAATTAACATATAAAGATGATTATTTACTTAGTAATTATCGCACATATTATCAAATTAACTGTGGCGATCACTGGGTTCTAGTTTGTAAAGTATGTAAAGATAAATACGGCCGTACGGTTCCTTGCGGTGGTTCATTATCAGCAATGAATAATGATGATCTTAAAAAGTATATTAAAGATAATTATGGAGTAACTGAGGCAGATTTAATTGAATGGGCAAATAAGCCTGACACTGTTATGAAAGATGTATCATACATACGGTAAGTAGCCCCAGTAAGACAATTAGTATATATTTATGTGAATTTCACAGTTTTGATAATTAGCCCTTTATTAAAAATATTTATATTCCACGGGTGAGAATTTCTCACCCGTGGATTTTTAAATGCAATTTTGCAAGTGATTAAGCAAGACAAAACGAAATAATAAAACAAATCTGTGATGGGTAAAAGCTGTCTAGGTAACATATAAGTAGCTCTATAAAGAGTGCATATAATGTGTGAAGAATTCATTAAGAATATATTACAATTATTAAAAACAAAAGAAAAAGAAGCTAAAAAATAGTAAAATAAACTCATATAAAATAGGCAAAATGGAATGATTATGCCAGCTAAAACCATATTTTTTGGAGGTCTTATGAAAAGAAAAACATTATTGTATATAAGTTTAATAAGTATAATAGTAATTCTACTTTGTTCATACGTTTTTGCTATTAACACGTCTGGTGCGAAAATTGTGAAAAACAGTACCATTAAAACGGTCACAACAGTAAAGCCAGTTACAAAAACAACTCCTAAGCCTACAGTTAGGGTTACACAAAAGGCAACAGTTAAGCCAACTTCAAGAGTAACACCAAGGCCAACGGTAAAAAGTACACCGAGGGCAACTGCCGTGCCACAAAAACAAACTACAAAACCAACGGTTAAAAGTACACCGAGGGCAACTGCCGTGCCGCAAAAACAAACTACAAAACCAATGGTATTGCCAGACAGTTCTCCAACACCAACGTATACTTATGAATGTATAACTGACCCTGGAGGGAGTAGTACTAGTTCCAAAATCTATGTCGAGCAAGGTGATGTAATTCATGTTAGAGTTGAAAGAACGGATGGTAGCAATAATAAGACCTCTGTGACAATTTTAGTAAGTGCGAGTGAAAATCATGGGTTACTACAAGTTGTAAATAATAATGTGTTTGCAAAGTATAATGAGAGTATAACGTCTAGGTGTATCGGCACTATTAATATTTCTTATAAAAATGATAATACAGGGAAAACTGCTAGAATTACTAAAGAGATTGTTATTGATAAACATTCAAATCACAAATACGGCGGTTGGGAGATAGGACCATCAAACAACGTCCAAATTCGTAGATGTTCAGTGTGTGGATATGCTGAAACAAATATTATTCATTCGCCAACTTTACCACCGACATCAACACAGTCACCAACACCGACACCGGTTCCAACCCCATCACCAACACCAGTGCCAACTCCTGATGCAAATAATCATGCGTTTGTTGCTAAAACAACTTGGAATATGAATTCAGTAAATCATTGGCATGCATGCAACTATCCAGGTTGTAATATGGATGCTCATTATGATTTATCAAATATGCCAAATGAAGCAAGATTTAGTACTCATAAATATGGTGGCTGGGAAAACGGCCCATCAAATGATACTCAAGTGCGAAGATGTGCAGTATGTGGATACACTGAATCTCAAGAAATCTTTAGTGTATCAATAAATCCTCAGGCGTGCACGATAAGAGAAGGAAACACGCAAATACTAACGGTTAATGTTAGAGGATATGGAAATGATAAAGTAACAAAAACATTTAGTACAAGTAATACGTCTGTTGCAACAGTAACTAGAAACGGTGTTGTAATAGCAAAGAGTCGTGGTACTGCAGAAATAACTGTAAGAGTTCAAGTTCATATAATAGGAAAAGTTAAGACGGCAAAGTGTTTAGTAAATGTTGAATGTGCTCATAGACGTACAGAAAAGTATTATATTGAAGCATCTGATACAGAACATAGAGAAGTAAGGCGATGCTTGAGTTGTAGCACTATAATAGAACCTTCAGTGCCTTTATTAAGGAATCACACATGGAGCGGAAGATGGGTGGTTAGAGACGCTAACGAGTATACTCATCAATGTACTAAATGCGGTGCGTTTGGTGGAGGCACAAGAATCGGCTATATAGAGGGCTCAACTACAGAGCATCCATATTGTGCTTCAAGAGAATGGTCATATAATAAAGAATTTCATTGGTATAAGTGTGTTTATCCAAATTGCAATATGACATCACATAAAACCATTGGAAACTTACCATCAGATGCAGGTTGCAAAAAACACGCGTTTAGTGGATCTGGGGCTGATCAAAACATTTGTAGTGTTTGCGGAAAGACAAAACAAGATCTAGGGATAGAGCCAACGCCAACTCCATGTGTTCATAATTATATAGAGTTTATTTATACATATGACCCAAATCCTATTAGTACTGTAGACCAGCCAACGAGTGAAGGCCATTTTGTCGAGTATAAGTGTGAGTATTGTAATCAAAGTGATCCGGCTCGTCCTAAGGAGCAAATACCCCATTCATTAAATCATTTTGTTAAAAATGGTGAAGATTGGCATAATTGTTCATATTGCAATTGGGAAAATGAATGTCAGTATGAAGAACGCAATATAGTGTATACAACGACAGCAACATGTTTAAGTCCTGGACATTTAATAGAACGTAAAAGTTGCTTGTATTGTAATAATGAAATAGAATCTCGATTAGGTGATATGGGAGCACTCGGGCATGCATATATTCCACAAAGATTAGAAGTTGCATATACTGATAGTATAGTGGTTGACACTGCACCGAGTGAAGGAATTAACGTTTCTTCTATACCGGTGTATGAAGGTGGAGTTATAGATGGACGGTGACAGGAATAATCCTTCAGACTGGGTACATAGGCTTTGGACACCTTGCTTAAGATGTGGCGAGTCTGTAGCAGAAGACTGGGTACCTTGTGCAGGAGCAAATAATTTAGGCAGTCAAATATCAAGAAACATAGAATACACATACTATAATAATGACTACCATACGGCTAGATGTAAAACTTGTAAGCAGAATTCTGCTTTGTTTCGACATGATAATGGTGAAATTATAGTAAAAATACCTGAGGGATATTATAACGGAGATACGTTTAAATATCATACTTATAGTAGTGATAATAAGACAATAACTGGCAGCGAACTTGAAAAGAAGTTTTCAACAGGTTCTAATGGGACACATCCTGTTATTAGAAGATGCACACTTTGTGGAAAAGACAATGCGACTAGTGTACCTCATGTCTGGAAGTGGGCAGATACTTCAGATTATGATGCTAATACACATAAGTATTCTATAAGATGTCAAGATTGTTGCTACTATCTTAAAAAAGATCAATATGCAAATCATGGAACTTTAAAAGTTGAAGATCACAACATTGTTAGTGAATCTCCAAGGGTATTTGTAGACATTTCCCCTGGTGAGAATTATCTGACGATTTGCAGAGTTTGCCGTCGCCGAGGCAAGTTAGTCTTTGGAGGCAGTGTGGAAAGTTATGCTAATATGGAGGGTCCTGGTCTTGGTCTTGAATATTTATATAAAGAATTTGGAATTACTGAGAGTCAGCTAGAAGAATGGGTAGCTGGTGGCAATTATAGTGTTACTTGGACAGTGCCAAGGCGATAACACATGATATTTTTATCAAAACTTGGAAAACAAATAATACCCAATTTTTGGAGGAATTTATGAGTAAGAAGACATTAGTCATATTCTTAATTATTGGAATAATCTATATAGGAGCAAGTGCTTTGGGAGCACTCGTATCAAATGACAAAGTTGTTCGTTCAACTGCGATAGAAACGATAAAAATAGGCGCAAGTGGTGCGCCTATTCCTAAGAAGACAACTCCAAGGCCTGCAGCTACTACAAGACCGAAGGTTACTGCAACGCCGAGGGCAACCGCTAAGACAAGGACAACAACTCCAGCAAAAGCAACTGTAAAGCCGACTACAAAAGCAACTACAAAGCCAGTTTCATCGGGAACCATTAAACAATCCCCTAAACCATCAGGCACTATAGCTACGGCAAAGACTACACCTGCAAGAAAGACAAACTATTCATATAGCGTAACAATCGGTGGTAGTTCAGCTTCGTCGATAACTATAGCCCAAGGCGGAGGGGTAATGGTATCTGTCAAAGAAAGTGGAATTGAGATAGGCTTCGATATTATTATTGGTGAGCCGGGTTTATTATATACAAGTGGCAAAAGTATAAGAGCAAAATACGATAGAAATATTACAACACAAAGAAGAGAAACAATAACAATTAGGTATACTAACAAAAACTCTAATCAATCCATAGACGTTAGAAAAACAATTATTATTAATCCACATACCACTCATAGCTATGGTAGTTGGACAAGTGGCCCATCTAATGGAACTCAAATTCGAACGTGTACAATTTGTGGATATGTAGATTCCAAAATACCATTTAGTGTAACAATATTTCCTATTACGTGCAGTTTATTGATAGGAAGAACCCAAACAATTACAATAAATGCAATGGGATATGGGGAAGGAACACTAACCAAAAAATTTAGTAGTAGTGATACATCCATAGCTACAGTAACAAGTGGTGGCAGAATAACAGCAAAAAAACATGGCTTGGCTACTATTACTGTTAGAGTGGGTATACAAGGTACTACTGAGTATAAAACGTTGGATTGTGTAGTGCACGTTCATGGTGGAATAAGGGAAGAATTTGTTTGGATATCTGAAGAATATCATAGAGTAATAAGAAGATGCGAAATATGTAATGAAATATTAGAAGAAAAAATAGAAGGCCATGATGAAATAAATCCAGATAGAGGTGGAGATGGAAACACGTGTAGATGTGGTCAGTCTTTAGTGCCAGAATGCAGTCACGAGGAAGGCTCTGGAATTATATGCAGCTTTAATTTTTCTATGGGGGAGTATAGACCATCTAGAGAAGGTCATTATATTTTGTATTATTGTGCAAAGTGCACAGATTATCTAATGAGAAGAGAATTTGTAAGTCATACCACAGGTACAGGTGGAAATATTAGTTCAAATAATGAGATACATTATTGTTCGGCTTGTAATTGGGAAGAGGCACATTCAGGAAGTGTCAGATATACAACGACTGCATCATGTGAAGTTCCAGGTAATGTGTATCGAGTATTGACATGTGACTTTTGTTCTCAAAACGTTTCTAATAAGGTAGGAGAATTACTTGGACTTAATCATGTATACTCATCCGATGCAGAAACAAATATACCATTTAACTTAAGTGATGGTACAAGCGTGACAATTGTTTTCCCGCAAAAGACACCTAGTTCAGATTATATTTTCGAAGATGGCATTTTATTAACTGATGAGAGCGGACGTCCATCAAGGTTTGGTACTAAGTATCAACATAATGTTAATAATAGTAATGATCCAAAACACTGGTATTATAAATGGTGCTATAGGTGCGGTGATAAGGTATTAACAGAAAGTCCTTGCACTCTTACATATTCTTTCTCTCATGTTGGAACGGACAATAAGGGGTATCATGTCGTAAGATGTTTTTGTGGACGTGTGACTACAAAGGATTGTGCGACAGACTCAAGGTATATAACAGTGTTAGGAGAAAGGCAGTCATACCCCTTTACCATTAATGGAAGAACATTTACTCTTCAAAGTCAATTTTCACATAGACAATTAAATGGTTCACAAAACTATAGCTTAAATGATAAAAACAAATCCGGCATAACGCCAGGGACACATACTACGGTTAGACAATGTAATAAATGTGGAGGCTATACAACATCTAATGATTCACATACATGGGTTGCAAGTGATGTTTCACATGAACCGGGATGGTTTTTAATCTTTCCAACAGGGGAACATCACAAGTATAGATACAGGTGTTCGGCTTGCTACTATGATACCGGAATGAAAGACGAGAAATGTAGATTTAATGGCAGAAGATGGTGTGATGACTTTGGAAATTGGTGGGATGATTGCGCCGGCGAGTGCGGAAGTACATACTGCCGACCTACATATGATAATTATATTTATTAACAAGATCTAGTTTTATCACGACAAACAAAATAGTATAAGATGGAGATGAGAGTAAATAAGAATGGGAAAAAAAGGAATACTATTGTTATTTGTTATTGGAATAATCTATATAGGAGCAAGTGCTTTGGGAGCACTCGTATCAAGTGACAAGGTTGTTCGTTCAACTGCGATAGAAACGATAAAAATAGGCGCAAGTGGTGCACCTATTCCTAAGAAAACGACTCCAAAGCCTGTAGTTACGGTAAGGCCAAAAGCGACTGTAACGCCAAGGGCAACCACTAGGGCAAAGACAACGACTCCTGCAAAGGCAACTATCAAGCCGACAGCAAGACCGGTGTCTTCAGGTGCTATTAATCAAATACCAAAAACAACTAACACTAGTTCATCAACCAAAACAACTCCTGCTAACAAAATAAACTATTCATACAGCGTAACTGTTGGTGGAAGCACAGCCTCGTCAATTAGTATTTATCAAGGTGGCGGAGCAATTGTATCTGTCAAAGAAAATGGTTTCGAAACTAATTTTAGCATATCTTTGGGTACCGGAAATGGATTATTATATACAAGCGGAAAAAATATAAGAGCGAAATATGATAAAAGTATAACAGGCAATAAAAATGAAACCATAACAATTAGATATACAAACAGAAATACAGGTAAAGTTGCAAATATATCAAAAACAATAATAATCAATCCACATAAGACTCACAGTTTCGGAGCTTGGAAAAGTGGTCCATCAAATGGCACTCAAGAAAGAACGTGTTCAGTTTGCGGATATGTAGATGTCAAAATACCTTTTAGTGTAACAATATCGTCTAATGTTATTAATATAATGGAAGGAAGTACACAAACTATCACCATAAATGCAAGAGGATATGGAGAAGGGAAACTTACAAAAACGTTTAGTAGTAGCAATACGTCAGTAGCAACTGTAACAAGTAGTGGAGTAATAACGGCCAAAAAGTATGGCACTGCAACAATTACTGCTAGAGTTGGAATTCAAGGTACTACTACATATAAAACTGCAACATGTACCGTAAATGTTCTGTGCACTCATAAACGTACAGAACAGAGCTACATTTCAGTGTCAGAAAACAAACACAGAGTTACAAGAAGATGTACAACGTGTAGACAAATAACGTTACTTCTACCACAGGAAAAACTCGAAGCTCATACTTGGGGAACAAACTGGGTTGGAGACACGGCTGCTGGAAGATATACGCATATGTGTACAAAATGTAAAGCATTAGGTGGAGGAATAAAATATAGTCCTGATGAAATAGAAACGGCATCAAGGCACACATATCGCCCATCGGAGTTTTGGTCTAGAGATGATAATTACCATTGGCGTGAATGTACATATCCAAATTGTAGCATGAGAAGTCATACTACTATTAATAGCAATTTGCCGGCTAATGCACAATTCGGAGCACATGAGCCTGCAGGAGGTGGAGCGGACGCTAATGTGTGTATCTGTGGTCAATCTTTAGTGCAACCATGTGAGCATGAGGCAGATGGAGGAATGGTAGTTCGCTATGATGCAAACTCTACATCGGGGGGGTTACAGCCATCTAGGGAAGGACATTATATTGTATATTATTGTACGAAATGCTCAGAACTTTTGAGAAGTGAATTCATAAGTCATATTGTAGGGACGCGTGGCAATATTAGTTCAAATAATGAGAAACATTTTTGCTCTGATTGCAGATGGGAACAAGATCATTCAGGAAGTTCTACCTATACAACTGATGCAACATGCGGAGTTGCAGGTAATGTTTATAAGGTAATGACATGTGACTTTTGTTCTCAAAACGTTTCTAATAAGGTAGGAGAATTACTTGGACTTAATCATGTATACTCATCCGATGCAGAAACAAATATACCATTTAACTTAAGTGATGGTACAAGTATTACGATTATTTATTCAAGAAAGACTCCTGATACGAGATATGCTTTAGAAGACGATATGATTTTAACAGATAGTGATGGAAATCCATCAAGAACTGGTGAAAAGTATCATCACAATAGCAGTAGTAGTGCATCACCAGAACATTGGGGATATAAGTGGTGTTATAGGTGTGGAATTCAACGTACTGAAAGTCCATGCACAATTACTTATGCATCAAGTGATTCTATACATCACTATAGGCTATGTAGAGTATGCGGAAGAGAAGAGCTTAAGCCACATGAGAAAAATGAAAATAGGTCAGTTATTGCGAAGAAAGAGGGAGATACTCCATATAGTGAAACATATATAAATAAGGACGGAGTTGCGGTAACTTATACCATAAGGGATTTCCCTACAACAACACGAGAACCAAAATCTCTTGCTCAAAGAAGTACAAATAATGGGGGATATCATACAGCTTTATACCAGTGTGCACAATGTGGTACACGTTTCAAAGGGACGCAAGCTCATAATTGGGTAGTACAAGATGCCGAGCAAACACATACAGGGCTTATTTTTATTCATAATAAGCATAAATATGGGTATGTTTGCACTATGTGTAACTATACTGTAGCTAAATTTGAAGAGGACTGTGATCAAAATAATTATAGTTATGTTAGGTCAGAAAATATTGGAGCAGGGATTGTACAATACTATTGGAAGTGCCCAATATGCGGAAGAGAAGCAATAACTACTAATCAAGCAGCTATATCTCCTTGGTTCTGAACCTCATAATTGGATAATATATGAAAATAGTATTTCGCAAGATATTAATATTCCACGGGTGAGTTCTTCTCATCCGTGGTTTTTCTTTTCAAATAAACACTCCCCTGTGGAAATAATCCACAGGGGAGATTTTTATGCTTTATTTATTCCATTTTTGAGCTTCCAGCGTCTATACTAATTAACTGGTATTTAACATATTTATTAGTAGGCTTATACTTTAATACTAATTCAACATCAGGATAGTCAATCTTTACACCATAGTCTTCTGTTCCAATAGAACAATTACATTTAACAATGTATGCGTCAGATTTAGAGTAAGAAATTGAATCCACACTATTTAACTGCATCCAGCTAACACCTACAGGAACTACATAATAGTAATCATGCTCTTCATCATAAAGATAGTAGAAATCTTCAATAACAATAGGGTCTTTAATCATGATTCCTGACAATTCAAAAATAATCTCATGAACAACCGACCTAGGTACGTACTCGATGTACATATCGCTCATTTCATACTCAACAAGGCCAAGATTTGTGGCAAGCCTCATTGCGGCTTCTAAAAGTGGCTCATAGTTGACGTTTAACATATCAAATGTCTGGATTTGAACAAGAACATCTATGTTTGCATCTTCCATAATCTTATCATGAATATCCTTTGTAACTTCAACCAAGTTATCTGTCTCTATAGGTTTTGATGCGGGCTGTGTAGGTACGACAGTAACTTCTGGTGAAGGCTCTTTCCAGCTATTATAATTAATGAAAGCGGCAGCTAATATTAAAATAATAAGGACTATTATCACAATAATCTTTTTATTCATAAATTCACCTTCAAGCACAAAAATTATCTTGCTTTAAAAGCCAAAGCAGATTAAATGTGCTACTAATACTATAACATAAAGGAATGCTAATTAAAACACAGAAATTAAAAAAAGCCAAATCAATGCTTTGATTTGGCTTTTTGGTGGAGATGACGAGAATCGAACTCGTGTCCGAATACCTATCCACAGAGACCTCTCCGAGTGCAGATTGTCTTTTGAATTCCTAAAAATAAGCACCGGCAATCAGGTTCTTATAAGAAGTAGCTTCATAAATACCCGCTATCTCAAAGCTTTGATAGTTTTGTTTCCACCTATGGTCTTGCGCCCTTATCTTAATGTAGGTGGGACACTAAGTAAGAACGAGCTGCGCTTAGGCAGCTAAAACTAAATCGTTTTCGTTAATTATTTTTTTTCTCGTTTTTTAGATGGCCAACGAGAATCCATCACTCGCTATCTCTGATTCATGGTAACCGTCGAAACCATTACATCCCCATGAAACGGCATTTCTACCATGCAAAATTATACCAAAAAAGTCGAAAAAATTCAAGAATTTGGCCTGTAAACACTTGATTTTTAAGGAATAGAGATGTAAAATGCTTATAGCATATTGAATTAGTACAAAAGAGTGAGGCAAGACCTCACTCTTTAAATGTATATGGGGGTGATACTTTTTGACAAAAACCGAGCAAAATATTAAAGAAATAATCGAGCCAACTGTGCTAAATTTGGGCTATATACTCTACGATGTGATGTACTTAAAGGAAAGCAGTGAGTGGTTTTTGAGAGTTTTTATTGATAAGGAAAACGGCAACATAGACCTAGATGATTGTGAAAAAGTTAGTAATGCAATTTCTGATGTTTTAGACGAAAAAGACCCTATAGTAGAAAGCTACAACTTAGAAGTATCTTCTTGTGGGGTTGAAAGGCATCTAAGAGAGCCAGAACACTTTAAAAAAGCAGTAGGAAAAAGTATCACAGTAAAGACGTTTAAAGCCATTAACGGCTTAAAAGAATTTGAGGGAGTGCTATCTGGCATTTCAAATGACAAATTAGAAATTACCGCAGGAGAAAGCAAAGTAGAGTTACTACTATCAGACATATCGTCATGCAAATTATCATATAGTTGGGAGGATTTAAAAAATGAATAAAGAATTATTTGACGCTTTAGAGGAATTAAGTATTGAGAAAGGTATTAACAAAGACTATTTGTTAGATGCAATCGAGCAAGCACTTATTACAGCTTATAAAAGAAACTTCAATTCTCAAGAAAATGTCAAAATAGTTATTGATGAAGAAAATAGTGCAATAAATGTTTATTCAATGAAAGAAGTAGTTACAAAGTGTGAGGATCCTGACATTGAAATAGAAAAAACTGAAGCCAAAAAATATAACAAAAAGGCTAAAGTAGGCGATATAGTTGAAGTTGAAGTTACTCCAAAAGACTTTGGAAGAATAGCTGCTCAAACTGCAAAACAAGTTATTGTTCAAAAAATTAGAGAAGCCGAAAGAGAAATTGTTTATTCAGAATATTCAGACAGAAAAGGTGAAATCGTTTCTGGAATAATTCAAAAAGTTGAGAGAAACGTTATCATAGTTGACTTGGGCAAGTTAGAAGGCATAATGACATTAAATGAGCAAGTTCCAGGCGAGATTTATAATGTAAATGACAGAATAAAAGCTTATGTATTAGACGTTTCTAAAAACAACAGAGGCGTTCCACAAATGCTTATTTCTAGAACACATCCTGGATTTGTAAGAAGACTACTAGAGCTTGAAATTCCTGAGATTTACGAAGGTTTAATTGAGATTAAAAACATCGTTAGAGAAGCAGGATCTCGTACAAAAATAGCAGTTTATTCTAAAGACCCTAACATTGATCCAGTAGGCTCATGTGTTGGCCCTAGAGGAACAAGAATTCAAAACGTATTGAATGAGCTTAAAGAAGAAAAAGTTGATGTTGTTGAGTGGAGCGAAGATCCAGTTCAATATATCGCATCTGCATTAAGTCCTGCTACAGTTCTAGCAGTTGATGTTGATGAAGAAAACAATGCATCTAAAGTTGTAGTTCCAGACAATCAATTATCTTTAGCGATCGGAAAAGATGGCCAAAATGCTAGACTTTCTGCAAAGCTTACTGGTTGGAAGATTGATATAAAGTCGGAAACTCAAATTAAAGGTGGAGAATAAAATTTAAAATATTTTGAACAAAATCTTTTAAATTTTGTTACAGAAATGAAGGTGATGTTATGCTTCGTAAAATTCCAATGCGTAAATGTTTGGGCTGTATGACTTCAAAACCAAAGAAAGAACTAATTAGAATAGTAAAACTTTCAGATGGCAAAGTTGCAATTGATAGACAAGGCAAAAAAGAAGGAAGAGGAGCCTACTTTTGCGATAACAAAGAGTGCTTAGAATCTCTTATTAAATCTAAAAGATTAGAAAAAGAATTTGAAATAACTATTACAAAAGAAGACTATAATAACTTATTAAATGAATTTGAAAAAGAATAAAAATCTTAAAATACTATTTTCAAAATATAAGGAGAATTATGCAAGAAAAGATTTATTCAATGCTTGGACTTTGCATGAAGGCCGGTAAATTAGCTTATGGCACGGATATGTGCATTGATAAGATTAAATATGAAAAAGCAAAACTCGTTATCATATCGGAAGATGCATCACAAAATTCAAAAGATAAATTTACAAGATTATGTGATGAAAACAATATTATGATGGCAGTGTTTGGTAAGAAGGATGAAATTAGTTACAAAATCCGGCAAACAAAACAAGTCTGTTTTTGCAATAACAGATAAGGGGTTTGCGGACAAAATCTACAACATGATTAATGAAAATAAGGAGGCAATTGGTTAATGGGGAAATTAAAAGTTCATGAATTGGCTAAAGAACTTGGATACGCTAGTAAGGATATGGTTGAAAAACTTAACGAGATGGGATACTCAGTAAAGAGCCATTTATCAACATTAGAGGATGACGAGGTAAAGTCAATAAAGAGTAAACTATCTAAAGGTTCAGCTAGTACTAGTGTAAAAAAGGCTGAAAAGGCTGAGAAGCCAAAAAAGAAAGAAGAGCCAAAAGAAGAAAAAAATACAGCGCCAAAAAGAGAGAAAAAGCCAATTGCTCCAGTTATTATTAGGCGTGAGGTAACGAGGATTTCTAGTGACGATAGCGTAAGTCCTTTTGCTAGACCACAAGCTCAAGATAATAGAGATGATTTAGGAGTAGTTAGAAGAAGAACGGATACTTCTATGAATATTAAGTACAGAACTGAGCCTAGAAGACCAGCTCCAATTGCTACTAATAGAAAAGCACCAGAGCCTAAACCAGTTGAGAGAGTTAAGGACATAAAGCCTGAACTTCCTAAAGAGGATACTGTAGAGCCAGCAAAAGTAATTGAAGAAAAAGTTCCTTCAGCTAAAACTGAGCCAAGGAAGCCAGTAGAGCAATCTACAAGGCCTGACGATGCAAGACAACAACGTTATTCTCAAGATGGTAGAAATACTCAACCTTATAACAGAGAGCAAGGTAGGCCATATTCTCAACAAGATAGACCATACAATAAAAACAATGGTAATCAATTTAGAAGAGATCAACAAGGCGGATATAACAAGCAAGCACCATTTAATAAAGATCAAAAAGACGGATTCAAAAAGCCATTTAATAGAGATCAAAAAGATGGAAACTTTTCTAGACCTCAAAGACCTGGTAACAGTAGATTTTCTAACGAGAATCGTCTAGAAAAAGGAATAAAAGAAATAATGTCATCAACTACAGCAGTTGATATTCCTAACAAGGAAGCAGGTAAGGAAAATTTTGGAACAGGATATAAAGACAAACAAAAAGCAAATAGAAAATTTGAAGAAGAGTCTACAGTTAAGAAGTCTCCTAAGAGCAAGGCTTCAAGAGGCGAAAGCGAAGAAATCAACTATGAGAAGCTAAAAGACTTACAATCAGAAACAAACTTTTCTTCTATGTTTGATGATACAGAGAGCAAAATGTATGATTACTATGATGTATCAAAGCAGAAGAAAAATAAAATTGATAAAAAGAATAAGTTAAAGAACAGAGAAAAACAGCATAAAGAGCAGAAGATTTTTGAACTTACTGATGTAGAAATTCCAGATTCAATTTCAGTTAAGTATTTGGCTGAAAAGCTTAAGAAGACTGCATCTGAAGTAATCAAAAAGCTTATGGGATATGGAATTCTAGCATCACTAAACCAAGAAGTTGACTTTGATACAGCGTTCTTAATTGCTTCTGAATTTGGTATTACAGCTCACAAAAAAGAAGTTGTTACAGATGAAGACATACTATTTGATGAGAGCGAAGATAAAGAAGAAGACATGATTCCACGTCCTCCAATAGTAGTTGTTATGGGACACGTTGACCATGGTAAAACATCACTTCTTGATGCAATTCGTGAAACAAACGTTATTGATAACGAAGCAGGTGGAATTACACAACATATTGGTGCTTACAAAGTTAAAGTAAAAGATAGAGAAGTATGTTTCTTGGATACCCCTGGACACGAAGCATTTACAGCAATGCGTGCTAGAGGAGCTCAAGTTACAGATATAGCAATTATCATAGTTGCAGCAAATGATGGAATAATGCCACAAACAATTGAGGCTATCAACCATGCTAAAGCAGCAGGAGTATCAATAGTTGTAGCAATTAACAAGATTGATGTTCCAGGTGCAAATGTTGAAAAAGTTAAACAAGAACTTACCGAATACGGTCTAGTCCCTGAAGAGTGGGGCGGAGACACAATATGCGTTCCAATATCTGCAAAACAAAGACAAAACATTGATGAACTTTTGGAAGTATTATTGTTAGTTGCCGACATGAAAGAGCTTAAAGCAAATCCAAATAAACAATCTAAAGGAACTGTACTAGAAGCAAGACTAGATAAGAATACTGGTATCACTGCTACATTATTAGTTCAAAGAGGAACACTAAATGTAGGAGATACAATCGTAGTTGGCAGTGTAATAGGTAAAGTTAGAGCAATGAAAGATGACAAAGGCAACAAGGTTAAAGAGGCTGGACCTTCTACACCTGTTGAGGTTGTTGGTCTTACAGAAGTACCTTCTGCTGGCGAAGTATTCTATGAAGTTGACAATGAAAAGGTTGCTAAGCACTTGATTGAAAAGAGAAAATCAAAAGAGAGAGAAGCAATGCTTAATAGCTCTGCACCTGTTACACTTGATAACTTGTTTAATCAAATTGAAGCAGGTAAGTTAAAAGACTTGAATTTAATTATTAAAGCAGACGTTCAAGGTAGTGTTCAAGCATTAAGAAATTCTCTTGAGAAGATTCAAAATGAGGAAGCAAGAGTACGTATTATTCACGCAGCAGTTGGTGGAATCAATGAGTCAGACGTTACACTTGCAAAGGTTACAAATTCTTTGATTATTGGATTTAACGTTAGACCAGAGGCGATGGCAAAGGCTGTTGCAGATAAAGAAAAAGTACAGATTAACTTGTATTCAGTAATCTATAATGCAATAGAAGATGTTGAAGCTGCCCTTAAGGGAATGCTTAAACCAAAATATAAAGAAGTTATTCAAGGAACCGCCGAAGTTAGACAAGTATTTAAGATTACAAATGCTGGAATGGTTGCTGGATGCTATGTAATCGAAGGCAAGATTGTAAGAAACTCGGGCGTTAGAGTATTAAGGGATAATGTAGTTATTCACGAAGGCAAACTATTCTCACTAAAGAGAATGAAGGACGACGCAAAAGAAGTTGCTGAAGGATATGAATGTGGTGTTCAAGTTGAAGACTATAATGATATTAAAGTAGGAGATAAGATAGAGTCATTTATTATGGAAGAAATCAAGCAATAAATTTTCGTGAAAATCACTGTCTTGCGTTGTTGAACATGAACCAAAAATGCTCAACGTATTTCATATACGCCTCCGCTTTTTGGTTCATGTTCGCCTAGCGATACAGCAATTTTGACGAAAATTTGAACATTATTTGCTTTGATGCGAATTAGGATATGAAATACGATGACGTAAAATTGAAATTGCTTTAATGTTGTAGCGGCGCTTAAGTAGTGCGCCATAACATGAAATGAAAATTATTTTGAAAGTATTAGCTTTTATCAAAAATAGTATATTGCAAGGAAATATACAAGCACTCACAAAAGTGAAATTTGCAAAAAAGACTTTTAGTTTGTGTTAAAATTGCGATTTGCAAGGCGCATAGTTCGCGAGCACCGCAGGCGTATGTTGATACGTTGAGGATGCGAGCGGACGTGGCAACACAGCAAATCACGATTTTTGCACAAACGGATGGAGACAAAAATGGAAAGAACAGATAGAATAGAAGAAGAAATAAAAAAGATAGTTAGCAAACTAATTGAAAACGGAATTAAAGACCCTCGTGTTGATGGACTTGTTTCTGTCACAAAAGTTGAAGTGTCAAAAGACATGAAATATTGTAAAATATATGTAAGTATGATTGGTTCAACAGATAATAATGCAGTTCTAGAAGGCTTAAATTCAGCTAAAGGCGTGGTTAGAAAAGAAATTGGTTCAAAGATCAGAACATTTAATACACCTGAAGTTAAGTTTATTTATGATGATTCAATGGCCTATGGACAACATATAGAGAACATTTTAAGCACATTAGATATAAAGCATGACGAAGAAGATGAAACTGCAACAGATAACACAGATAAAATGTCAGAGGATGAGTCCCCAGAGATGGATAGCTCAAACGATGAGGAATAATGAGTATTAAAACACTCTTAAGGAGGTACAAATGTCTGTATTAGAAAATATCAAAGAAAAAATTGATGAATCAAAATCTATTTTAATGATAGCACATGAAAATCCTGATGGTGATGCAATAGCTTCTGCGCTTGCTCTTTACAATGCTTTTCAGAAGTTAGAGAAGAAGAGTGCTGTTTATATTCCGTCACCAGATAAAACATATTCATTTTTAGCTGGTTTTGATGAAATGTTAATTGGCGAGACTGCACCTGATGCGAAGAATTTTGATCTTTGTATTTCGCTAGACAGTAGCGATATTCAAAGACTTGGAATCTGTGGAGATATATTTAAAGAAATTGATGACACGATTTGTATCGACCATCATATCACAAATCAAAACTTTGCAGATATAAATTATATTAATGCTGTTGCATCATCTACTTGTGAAAACTTGATGGTTGTACTTGCAAGTCTTGGTGTTGCAGTTAACAAAGAAATAGCCGAGTGCTTATACACAGGAATACTTACAGACACAGGTGGATTTAGATACAATATTACTCCTGAAACTATGGAAATTGTCGCAACTATTATGGAGACAGGCATAAACGTTTCTAAGATTTACAGGACAGTATTTGATATTACTTCATTTAATAAAGTTAAGTTAGTAGGCAGAGCAATCGATAGACTAGAGCTTCTAAATGATGGCAAAATAGCTTTTACATACATGACAAAGCAAGATTTAGAAGAGCTTGAACTTGATGAAAATGATAGTGATGGAATAGTAAATGAGGGAAGAAATATAGATTCTGTTGAAGTGTCTATATTCGCAAAAGAAAGAGATGAAGACTATTATAAAATCTCTATGAGAGCAAACGAGTATGTGGACGTTTCTGTAATTGCTAGCAAGTATGCTGGTGGTGGTCATGTAAGAGCCGCAGGTTGCGAGTTAAATATGACTTTAGACCAAATAAAAACTACACTTTGTGAAGAAATAGCAAAACAACTTAAATAAACAAATGATAATGGTGGCAATAAACGGCCACCATTTGTTTTCGTAGCGGCGCACGGTAAGTAGCGCCATATAAATCAAATCTTACGAAAGGAGCTCTACATTGAAAGACGGAATCCTAATTATAAACAAACCACAATGGTACACATCATTTGATGTTGTTGCAAAACTAAGGAGAATACTAAATACAAAAAAGGTCGGCCACACAGGAACTCTTGATCCAATGGCCACGGGCGTTATGGTTGTTTGCGTTGGAAAAGCCACAAAACTTGTTGATTCTATAACATGTGAAGAAAAAGCATATAGGACAACAATAAAGCTTGGTATTAGTACAGATACTGGAGACATGACAGGAAAGATTATTGATGCGGATGTTCCTTATACCGAATATGATGGAAAGAAGTTAAGCGAAAAATCTAAACTAAAGTTTGAAGATAATATTTCATACGTAAATGGTTTAAACAACGTTTTTAAATTTGATAACCTAGAAGAAGTAATTAAGTCCTTTATTGGTAAGC
>JAEEYG010000083.1 GCA_016291695.1 Clostridia bacterium
GCGTGACAATATGGAGGATAATATAGTAAGAAATATCCTTCTAGAAAATCAAAAAGCTGTTGAGAATCAATCTGCACCAGTAGAAAAACCTAAAAAGCCTAAGACATTTAAAAGCACATCATCAATTAATAGCGAATCTAAAGCTAGCACACCATATATGGGCTATTCTATACAATCGGACGAAGAGCTTAAGTCATTATTTAAAAGCGTAGAAGATCAAAAAGAGTTTAATGTACTAGACAATTCACCTATGCCATCTGGTTTTGGTTTAGCAGATGAGGTTATTAGTTCATCTCCAAGTAATGCTGTATCAGCAAATCCAAAACCAAAAGAAGTGGAGAATAAACTTAGAAGGCCTAGTCCAAACGTCAATGTTAAGAATGCAGAAAATTTAATATATAAGAGCTGGAAGGCAACAAACAATCCTAAAGAAACTAAGATTATTGATTTAAGCGAAGATACCCCAGCTGTTGTTATTTCTGGTGAGGTTTCTAACTACGATAGTAGAGAAACGAAAAACGGAGATTACATTGCTTCATTTGATATATATGATGGCACGAGCTCAATTAACTGCAAAGCATTTATTAAAAAGGCAAAGTTTGATGAGATAAAAGGTGACTTAAAACAATTAACGGGTGCAAGAGTAGTTGGAACTTATGAATATAATTCATATTCGAAAGAGTATGGCGTGGTTGCCGACATAATTGAAAAGCAGGATTTCAAAAAAGAAATTAGAATGGATAATAGTCCAGAAAAAAGGGTTGAACTACATCTACATACTCAAATGTCACAAATGGACGGCGTAACGCCAGTAAAAGATTTAATCAAGCGTGCAGTAAAGTGGGGACACAAATCAATAGCACTAACAGATCATGGAGTAGTTCAAGCTTTTCCAGATGCTAAAAAGACTGTTGATAAAATTATTAAAGATGCTCAAGAAAAGGCATCCAAAAAGGTTGCGGAAGATATTAGACCTAAATACGCAAAGATTGCCACTGAACTAGACGAACTACTATTTAGAATAATTGATGATAGTAAGTCAGAAAAGTATAAGGAAGAAGTTCTTGAGTTAGACAAAGATAAACTAGATGAATGCATAGATTATTATAAAAACAGTATCGGTGAAATCATTTCTTCTCGTGATGACAAAATAAAAGAAGAATTTGATTCGCTACTTAAAAGAAAAGAATCTATAGATGTAGAACTTGATGAAAAGACAAAGGCAGCTAAAGCCGAAGCAAAAGAAAAGAATGACATTAAAATTTTATATGGTGTTGAAGCATATTTAGTACCAGACGGAGTGACATCAGTATATGACTTTTCGCCGGATCAAAAGATAGAAGATGAAACGTATTCCATACTAGATATAGAAACTACTGGTATTTCAAAACTTACAGAAAAGATTACTGAGTTTGGAATAATGAAGGTCAAAAACGGAGAGGTCATAGACACCTTTGAATGTTTTGTTAATCCTGAAAAGCCTATTCCACAAAGAGTTGTCGAGGTTACTAATATTACTGATGAAATGGTAAAAGATGCCGAAACAATAGACAAGGTTTTGCCAAAGGTTATTGAATTTTGCAAGGGAACAACAATTGTTGCTCATAATGCAAACTTTGATATAGGGTTTATTCGTGAGAATGCAAGACGCTTAAATTTGGAGTTCAATTATCCATGGATAGATACACTTGCTTTAGCTAAAGAATTATTTCCAGAGCGTAAAAAATATAAGCTTGGACTTATAGCGGAAGACTTAGGAATCGAAGTAGACGTTGCGCATAGAGCACTAGCAGATGTCGATACGCTAAAAAAGGTTTTTGATATTATGCTTAAAATGCTAAAAGAAAAAGAGATTACAACTTTTGGCGAAATCGACTCTAGCCTTTCTGAGAATGTAAATTATAAGACATTGCCTACATATCATGCTACGATACTGGCTACAAATAAAGTTGGACTTAAAAATCTATATAAACTAGTTTCGATAGCACATCTAAATTATTTCTACAAAAAGCCTAAAACATTAAAGAGTCTTCTAAAAAAATATTCCGAAGGACTATTAATAGGAAGTGCTTGTGAGCAAGGGGAATTATATAGAGCAATCGAAGAGAATAGACCTCAAGAAGAGTTAGAGGAAATTGCAGATTTTTATGATTACTTAGAAATACAGCCTCTTGGTAACAATATGTTTAAAGTTAGAGAGCATACTGTACCAAACGTTGAGACTCTTAAAGCTTTTAACAAAAAAATAATTGAATTAGGGGAGAAACTAAATAAGATAGTAGTAGCGACTTGTGATGTTCATTTTATGGATCCAGAAGACGAATTATATAGAAGAATTTTGCAAGCAGGCCAGGGCTATGAAGATGCTGATGAGCAGGCGCCTTTGTACTTTAGGACTACCGAAGAAATGCTTAAAGAGTTTGATTATTTAGGCGAAGAAAAGGCATACGAAGTAGTAGTTACTAATACAAACAAAATCGCAAGCATGTGCGAAAAGATAAGCCCTATCGCAGATTATAAGGCGGCACCACACATTGAAGGCTGTGAAGAAACAATTAGAAACATTACAATGGATAAGGCACATGAGCTATATGGTGAGAACTTGCCTGAAATAGTGGAGAGTAGAATAAATAAAGAACTTGATTCAATCATTAAAAATGGCTTCTCAGTTATGTACATCATTGCTCAAAAGCTTGTTAAAAAATCTAATGAGGACGGTTATCTAGTTGGCTCAAGAGGTTCGGTTGGAAGCTCGCTTGTTGCATTCTTAACGGGAATTACAGAGGTAAACTCTTTAAAGCCTCATTATAGATGTCCAAATTGCAAGTTTTCTGATTTTTCAGACTTTGGTGTTAAAAATGGATACGACTTGCCTGATAGAGATTGCCCAGTTTGTGGAAAGCCTTTAGCAAAAGATGGAATGGATATTCCTTTTGAAACATTCTTGGGATTTGATGGTGATAAAGAGCCAGATATAGACTTAAACTTCTCTGGTGAATACCAGGCAAAAGCACATAGATATACAGAAATTATATTTGGCAAAGGTACCACTTTTAAAGCGGGTACTATTGGTACAATTGCTGATAAGACAGCATTTGGATACGTCAAGAAGTATTATGAAGAGAGAAATAAAGTCGTTAATTCTGCTGAAATAGCAAGAGAAGCGGTTGGATGCACCGGTGTTAAAAGAACTACCGGTCAGCATCCGGGAGGAATTATAGTAGTTCCAGTTGGACACGAAATATATGAATTTTGCCCTGTTCAGCACCCTGCTGACGACCCAGATTCAGACATTATTACTACGCACTTTGATTATCACTCAATTGACCAAAACCTATTAAAGCTTGATATTCTTGGCCATGATGATCCGACGGTTATCCGTATGCTCCAAGATTTGACAGGTCTAGACCCAAGAACAGTTCCGCTTGACGATAAAGAGACAATGTCTATTTTCTGCTCAACAGACGCTTTAGGCGTCACAGAAGAGCAAATTAAGTCTTCGGTTGGAACATATGGAGTTCCAGAATTTGGTACAAAGTTTGTAAGAGGTATGCTTGTTGACACCAAGCCTACTAAATTTGAAGAATTACTTAGAATATCAGGACTTTCGCATGGTACAGATGTGTGGCTTAATAATGCTCAAACGCTTATTCAAGACGGCATAATTAAACTAGAAGATGCTATCTGTACTCGTGATGATATTATGATTTATCTTATTAATATGGGACTTCCGTCAAAGCCGGCATTTAAAATAATGGAAAGTGTTCGTAAAGGAAAAGGACTTACAGAAGAGCAGGAGCTTATGATGAGAAGCTACAATGTTCCAGATTGGTACATCTCTTCATGTAAGAAAATTAAATATATGTTCCCTAAGGCCCACGCAGCAGCATATGTTACCAATGCCTTCAGAATAGCATGGTTTAAGGTTCATATACCAAGAGCATATTATACGGCTTACTTTTCTATAAGGGCAGATGGATTTGACTCAGATATTATGGCTCACGGAAAGCAAAGAGTAATAGACAAGATGAGAGAAATAGACTCTTTGGGAAATAATGCTCTTCCTAAAGATAAGGACATGTATCCAGTTTTAGAGATTGTGCTAGAATTCTATGAAAGAGGGTTTAACTTCTTAGATATAGATTTATATAAGTCGGATGCAATTAAGTTTACAATGGAAGATGATGGCATAAGACCACCTTTAAACTCTATCCCAGGACTTGGAACAGTTGCCGCTCAGAGCATACAGACCAGCCGAGAAAAAGAAGGCGAGTTTATGTCGGTAGAAGAGCTTAAACTTCGCGCAGGACTTGGCAAATCTACCATAGATATTTTACAAAATGCGGGTTGCTTAAAAGGAATGACTTTGAGCAATCAAATGAGCCTATTTTCGCTATAATTGCCATTATTTGATATTGAACTAGTGCATTTTTTAAGGAATAAACCTACAAACTGTTTTCTTATATAAATTAGTGATAATTAATTGAGATTAATTATTACTAATGATATAATAATTTTAGCAAGAGGAATGGAGGTTTTACTTATGTGGGAGGCAATAGATTCTGCAATTAATACAGTTATGGGGGCCATCATAAATGCCTTAGTAGCAGTAGTTAGCTTTATAGTTTCTAATCCATTTTTAAGAGTTTTTACGTATCTTCTACTAATGAACTTAGCAGGTTTCATTTTGATGAAAAGAGATAAAGAAATTGCTAAAAGAAATGCTTTAATCGAGCAGAAAAAGATTTCTGAACCAGAAGATATGAACAAATTCGAAAAATACTTGGAAAGCAGAAACCGTAAAAGAATCAAAGAAAGTACCTTATTGGTTACTGCTATGATTGGCGGCTCTTTAGGTGTTTTAGGCGGAATGTATGCTTTTAATCATAAGACTAAAAAGCCAAAGTTCAAAATAGGAGTTCCTGTTATAATTGGCCTACAAGTAGTATTAATTCTTTACGTAGTTATCAAATTAACGTTCTTTAATAAGGCATAGTATCAGGAAGTTTAAGGAGGTATTTTTATGAACATTAAAGTAGCTGGAAAGAATATTGAAATCACAGAAGCTATTAGACAATACGTTGTGGAGAAAGCAGACAGACTAGAGAAGTTTGAAGGTTCCAACACAGAGCTTAATGTACTTTGCAAGGTTGAAAGAGAAGAACAAATAGTTGAGATGCAATTATCACACAACGGCGAATTCATTAAAATAGAAGAAAAGAACGCTGATCTATATGCATCAATTGATCTAGCTCTTGATAGATTAGAAAGACAAATGAGAAAGAGCAAAGAAAGATTTGCAGATAAGAACAAAAATGCAGAGTTTAAAGACAAAGAGAGCGAAAAGTTTGCGGAGAATGGAACTAATAGAGAAGGCGAAGTTACAGTTACTAGAGTGTATTCTTTAAAGCCTCTAACGCTAGAAGATGCTAAGCTAGAGCTTTCTAAGTCAGATAATGTATTTTATGCATACGTGGACTTTGACACCAGAAAGGTTAATGTTTTATTTAAGAGAACAGATGGCTCTTTCGGTATAGTTGTACCAGAATAAAAGCTATATTTTTGTCGGTCTTCCTTTTTAGCTTAGGAAGACCGGCAAAATCGCCTTAAATGGCTATATTTAAGTAAATAATGGGTGTAGAAGATATTTCATGTTTATGACAAATGTTACAAAAATTACAAAAAAGTTACTAAAAAATTACAAAAACTCTTTATTTTTTTGTAGGATTATGTTATACTCATAATCGTGTTATGAAAGAACAATATTTTTTACGAAAGAGGAGCTATAGAGATTTTACATTCTATAGCCTTTTTGACGCCTTTTTTTGTAAATTATATTATATTTTAAGGAGGACATATAATGAAAACATTAAACATCAAATTTGCAGTATTTGCATTATTCCTTTGTTTAGTTGCAGTATTCACATATGCAAATACAGAAGCTCAAGCTGCAGTATGCGTAGTTCACACATATTCAGCAGCAACTTGTACAGAGCCAAAAACTTGTACAAAGTGTGGTGCTACATATGGAGTAGCATTAGGACATAACTTTGTTGTTAACGGCGACACAGCTACATGTTCAAGATGTGGAGCTACAAGACACGTTGGAGGAGATCCTACAACTGTTCCTGTAAAGACAACACCAGCTCCAACAGCTGAACCAACAACAGAGCCAACAACAGTTCCAACAACAGTTCCAACAACACCAGCTCCAACAGTTCATGTACATACATTTGCTGACGCTACATGCGAGAAGCCAAAGACATGTACAAAATGTGGAGCAACAGAAGGTAAAGCTTTAGGACACAATTACAAAGATACAGTAGTTGAAGAAGCTACTTGTACAGCAGCAGGTAAGACTGTTTCTAAGTGCGAGAGATGTGGTAAGACTAAAGAAGCTACAACAATCCCAGCATTAGGACATGATTACAAAACAACAACAGTTTCAGCTACATGCACAACAGCTGGAAAGAAAGTTGAAAAATGCTCAAGATGCGGAGATACTAAGGAAACTGCTATCGCTGCATTAGGACATAACTATAAGACAACTACTACAACAGCTACATGTACAACAGCTGGAAAGAAAGTTGAAAAATGCTCAAGATGCGGAGATACTAAAGAAACAGCTATCCCTGCATTAGGACACAAAGAGTGCATCGTATTCAATTCAGAATATCACTGGAAAGAGTGCGAGAGATGCAACAAAGTAATTAGCGACAAAGAAGAGCACAAATACAATGACAAAGATATTTGTAAAGTATGTGGATATAAGAGAAATGATCCAGTTGATCCAATTGACCCAATCGTTGAGTCTGATGGCGAGCTTATTGTTGAGCCATGGATGAAAGTTAACGAAGAGTTAAACAAATTAGCTGTTTCACTTCGTAGCGAACCATTCGAAGACGAAGATAACGACAGAGCTAACAAGAACATCTACGTTCTTGGCGAAAAAGTTACATACTATGTAGATTACAAGAATGGTGGAAAGAAGATTGACGGAGACGTTAAACTTGTATTAAACCTACCATTATCATGCACAGTAGTTAGCAAAGACGAGGGTACTGTATCTAAGAAGAATGGTACAATTACTTGGACATTTGATGGAATGAATAAAGGCGACGAAGGAACTAAAGTTGTAGTAGTTAAATACGATTCTTTAGGATCTTCAAAAGCTACATTTAAGAGAGTTACTCCAAGTGCTACAATTTCAGTAGATGGAAAGCAAAAAGATATTTCTTCAGTTATTAACCTAATCATCAAAGATTTTGATGAAGAAATCAATGATGAACATGATCCATACATGTATGGTGACAAGGGAACTGAAACATTCAGACCTGATGACACAATCACAAGAGCTGAGGGTGCATTAGTATTAACAAGAATTTTCGGTATTTCTACAGCTTATACTGCAAGTGAATTCGATTTCCCTGATTTAGATGAGACATATGTTGAAGCTAGAAGAGCAATCCGTGCTGCAAGAGCTTATGGATTAATCACTGGTTACCCAGATGGAACATTTAAACCAAATTCTACAATGACAATTGGTGAGTTTATGACAATCATTGCTCGTCAAATCGAAGAAGATGAGGGAGAAGGATTCGAAATCAAAGATGAAAATGAATCAATCAAGATCTACAAAGACAAGACAAGAGTTTACTACATTTCAGACAAAGAAATGTATGATGCTCATTGGGCAGCTCAATATGCTACTCTTCTTTGCAGATTAAATATGACTCCTGTTAGAGCAAAAGAAACAAATCTAAGACTTGGTAACGCTATTACAAGAGCTGAAGTTGCACAACTAGTTAACTTCTATCTATTAAGAGCTCCTGCAAAAGTTACAAGAACAACACTTATTAGATTCCCAGACGTATCTAGAAACCACAAGTTAATTGGTGATATTATCGAAGCTACAAGAGAAACACATACATATAGCATCAATGAAGATGGAAAAGAGATCGCTGAATATTAATATGTAATTAAAGACATCCACTTAGGTGGATGTCTTTTTTTTGTGTCTTTAAGTTGGCTGCGACACAAGTTGGCAGAGAGAGGTTATTGTTTATATTAGCTAAGTTGATTGCCAAAGGCTTCCGACTTCTTAATGATGTGTATTTACAGTAGCAAGAAAATTTATGGACGGGAGCACGAATTGTGCGACCAGGTGTCCATA
>JAEEYG010000084.1 GCA_016291695.1 Clostridia bacterium
ATCCCATTATCATCAATTCTTTGAATTATTCCCATGTCGCCATTATAAATTCCGCTTCCAAAACTTTTACCATCTAGGCTTTCCCAATATAAATCGTAATTATTTTTAGTCTGCATTACTTTGTCGCCTTCTCTAAACGTGACACCACCAATAGTCTTTTCAACTTTATTAGGAAATTTAGGGTTTAAAATATTTTGAAGTTCTTTATTTAACAATCTTGTACCCGAATCACCTTTCTTTGTTGGTGTAAGTACTTGTATATCTTTTAGTTTGTCATAATTTCCGAATTTTTGGAGTCTAGTTTGAATTAGCTCTGCAATTTGAATATGTATGTTTTTACCTTGAATAAAGTAAAAATCTCCATCTGTTTTTGCCAAATCAATTGTTTCTCCGTCATTTATTTTGTGTGCATTTGTGACTATGTTGCTTTCTTGTGCTTGCCTATAAATTTGCGTTAGTTTTGTTACTGGAACTATGTCACAATCTATTAAATCTTTAAGTACATTTCCAGGTCCTACCGAAGGAAGCTGATCGCTATCTCCTATTAGTACTAATCTTGTGTTTTCTTTAAGTGCTCTTAATAAAAAATGCATAAGTATTGTATCGACCATTGATAACTCGTCAACAATTACAAAGTCTTGCTTAATCTTAGGAACTTCATAATTTAAAGCAATTCCTTCTTCCTCGGTTTTTCCAAGTGTCAAAAGTCTATGAAGAGTTTTTGCTTCCTCTCCAGTAGTTTCTGTAATTCTCTTAGCAGCTCTTCCAGTAGGTGCGCAAAGTGCGAACTCTAATTTTTCGACTTCAATGAGCTTTAAAATTGCCTTTATTATTGTGGTTTTTCCTGTACCAGGCCCACCTGTAACAATAGAGATTTTGTTATTGAAAATCATTTTTATAGCTTTCTTTTGCTCATCAGATAATTCAATATTTAAGATTTGCTCAATATCTCGTATTTTTAAATCTAAATTAACACATTTTTTTACTTTATCGTTGCACATCATCATTACTCTTCTAGCAATACTATCTTCTGCATCATGATAATTTCCGAGTGCAACAAAGCCTTCTTCTACGTAAATATCTTTTTTATAGCTAAGTTCTGTTAGGCTCTTCTCAACAAGTTCAGAAGGAACTGCAAGTAATGATGACACAAATGAAATAAGCTCATTTTCTTTTGAACAAGTATTTCCATTTCTAGCCGATATTGAAAGAGCATATGTAATTCCACTTTCAATCCTAGAAGAAGAGTCCCTATCAATTCCAAGCGACATTGCCATTTTGTCAATTGTTTCAAATCCAATATTGTACGAATTTGAAAGTAAAATATAAGGGTTCTCCGTAATCTTGTCTATTGCACCTATACCAAGTTCTTTGTATATTTTCGTAGCGTTCGTAGCTCCAATATTGTACTTTTGAAGAAAAATAACAATTTGCCACAATTGCCATTCTTTAATAAACTCGTCTGAAATTTGAGTTGCCTTTAAATTAGTTATTCCAGAAATGTTAGAAAGCTTATATGGCTCAAATCTTAAAATGTTGATTGTATCTTCGCCAAATCTATCAACTATCTTCTTTGCTGTGGCAGGTCCAACTCCTTTTATAATTCCGCTTCCAAGATATTTCTCAACTTCTCCAACAGTAGATGGCATAAGCTTTTCATAAGTAGTCAGTTTAAATTGTTCACCATAAACCGCGTGATTAATAACGCTACCTTCCGCTTTTATAATGTCACCAATAGAAGCAAAGGGCATGTAGCCAACAGTTGTTATGAGCTCATTATTAACATCTAAATTGCACACTGTATAACCATTTTCTTCGTTGTGGTATACAATGCTTTCAATCTGCCCTTTGATTTCCACAAGTTCCTCCAATTAAATATAAATAGAAACTGTCCTTTAAAATATCATGGACAGTTTCTGATAAATTATTTCTTAATCTCATCTACATCAAGGTCAAATGTTGGTTCTTCATTGTCTATATAAAATGCTTCGCTCTTATAAAAACCAACTCTATCTTTGCCGTCATCTTTGTACTCAACCATTACCCACAAATACCAGTTATTTCCAGTTACATCGTTTTTACTAACTAGTTGATCGTTTTCAACATCATCTTCGAAATCTTCTTTTGATGGTTGTACTGATCCTTGAACCCACTTGTATTTTTTTACACTAGGTTCCGTGGTGCCCTCATACCTAATAAAGACTTTAGCAGATTGTTGCCTTCCCCATTCTGAATTACCATTAGGTTCGAACTCGACATATACCTTGCCTCTGGTAATATCATCTTCTGGAGAAATACTTCCTTCGTTGCCATTAGACACTTTTCTGCCACCAACATTGACAACAACAATACCATTCATGTAATTGATTAAAAACTCTCTTTCTTCTCTACCGCCATTAATGTTAATTCCGCTTCCGAATACATCATAAAAGTCACTTTCTTTCATAAGATAGTACTTATATGGTGCTTTGATTTCGTCACTACTATTAACACTTTCTATTTTTTCCATTTCAAAAGTATCTAAAGCTTTAGCAAACTTTGATTCAAGCTGATATTCGGTAATAAGATACTTAGTATCAAACATCCTTTTTAACAACTGTGGATCATCGTCTTTAAGTATTTGAGTCTTAGCATATCCGATAACTGTTTCAACATTTTTGATTTCGACTTTAACATCTTCTATTAAACTGTCACTAATAACATTAGATAGTAGTGGAGCAGTAATAGACGCTAAAATAACTATCAAAATAATAGTAATAACAAGTGTTATTATACTAATACCCTTACTATTCATGAGCTTCCTCCTTGGTACAAATTCGTACGTTCTAAATAGGTCCAACAACATCAACGCTGTAATAATTTACTAGAAATACTCTGTCTTTTGAAATACTATTTATTCCGATTTCTATTACATTGTTATGTCTAAGAATTCTTGTATACTCCATATTGTCTATATTTCTTCTAACAAAAGATTCTATATCTTTGCTAATTCCGTCAATGTCACGCGTCATTCTTCCTTCAGAAAGAAATAATTGGACTAAATATTCTTTGACGTCATTTATTCTAGTCTCTCCGCTCTCTTCACTATAATCAGGTACTACCTCACCAACAATAGGATTTAATGTCTTGTTACGTTGATAATCACCAAATCTATTGTTTATTGCATTCATTACCTGATTTCTTTCTTCTTTATCCTTGGCTTCAAGTGCTTTGTCGTATCCTCCAATGCCAGAGGTTAATGCTATACCTGCTAGAATGATTATAACTATCATTGTTATGACAAGAGCTACCAAGCTTACACCTTTTTTATTGGTCATAATGCACCTCTTATCTTTCCCAATTTAGAGTAGGTGGATTTCTTCCGTCAAAGTTCCATAATACAAAATCAGCTTGAGTCCAACCTTTGTACTCAGATACGGTTCTTAGCTGTTCAGCACTATATGCATAGAAAGCACTTTGAAGAGAAAAGCCTTCATCAAAGCTTCCAACTGACTCTAGGGCCTCTAGGCTTCCTTTTAGCCAATAACAGTATCTAATAGTAGCTGCATCTGTTTTTCCAGCAAATTTTCCAATAAATCCGCCTTTATTTTCGATTGCACTTGGATTAACTAACGATGCAGCAGAATACACTCTTGTTATCTTTATAGTAGATCTTCCCGTTGTGTCTATCATACCAGCAAAGCCACCTACGTTCTCTGCAGATCCTTGGTTAACATTTGGAGTAAGATTTGTTCTATTAACGTATGAATCTGTAACAGATAGCCCTTTTGCACTTTCTATACCTGCAAAGTTTCCAATGAAACCTCCAATATTTTTTATTGCCCTAATATTTGTATCTTTAACTAAGCATTGTGCCATAGATATGTCACTATGAGGAGTAATATATCCTGCTATTCCTCCAACATTGCTAGCTGTGCTTAATAATGTTGTGCTCTTGACCGCAACTTGTTTTAAGTCTCCAGTAGTAATATAACCCGCAAAACCACCAACATTATCTCCCATTCCATTAACAGTAACACTGCAAACCATTTTTTCTGCTTTACCAGTGAAACTTCCAAAAGCACCACCTACGTAGCCAGTTCCATTAATTGTACCCGACACACTACAATTAAAAGCTTCTCCAGCGAATGTTCCTGCAATTGCACCAACATAATTACCACCAGATATTGAAACCTCTTTTAAAACAAGGTTTCTAACTTTTGCTCCTGATTCAACTTCTTTAAATAATCCGCAGTTGCCATATGATGTTTGTCTATTAATGTACAAGTTTGATATTGTATATCCTCTACCATCTAGTACTCCACCATATTTAAGAGTAGTAAGCGGTTCCCAGCCATCTCCCGTATCACCAAGTACTGCTTTCATATCAATGTCTTGAGTAAGCTTATAAATATAATCTGGATGAGAGTTAATTTTAAGTAAATCAGCTGCCTCTCGAATATACACGGTATAACTAGATGGCGTAACGCTTTTGCTCTTTGGGTTACTCATTTTTTCTTGAATAACAAGAAAATCATCAAGATCATGATATAGCTTGCCATTATATTGAATTCCATCAACATTAACTACCTCACCAGTAGTGTAATTGATGATATAGTTTTGCTTTTTATTAAATAACGTCGGCACTAATTTGTTGGCTTCATCAGCAGAAACATAGTAGTATCCATATTTATACTCAACAACCTGACCATTATTATTTAAAGTGATTGGAGTTTTAACATCTTTTGAATCTTGGCGTTCACCTAAGTATTCAGAAGGTTCAAGACTTTTTACAGCCTCTCCAATTGCAACAGCATCCGCAATTTTTTCTTTAATTTCCCTTAACTTTTTAGTAGAATCGTTTTTCTTAATAATCATAAAAGCAACTATAACAATCATTATAACTACTACAGAAATTAAAGCCATTAGTATGTTAACTGTTCTCTTTGATTTATCAACCAAAATATCCTGTTTGTTATTGCCAAGAATATCATCTAATTTAACACCCATGTTCTCTCCTCCAAAATGAAACCTTAATAATATCCTACTTCAACCTTTAGATTACTATTATATCGAGCTTTTGTCAATTAATTAAGTGTTAAGTTTTTCTTACGGAAATGAGCAGTTTAAGATAATTTTGCCTTAACAATTTCGTTTATAGTTTTACCGTCTGCTCTCCCTGCAACTTTAGATTTTACAGCTTGCATTACCTTTCCCATGTCCTTCATAGTTTCAGCACCAACTTCAGCAATTGTATCAACTATAATTCTCTCTAATTCCTCTCCTGATAGTTCCTCTGGAAGATAGCCTTTAATAATTGCAAGTTCTTCATTTGTTTGATTTATTAAATCTTCTCTTCCTGCCTTCTCAAATTCAGTAAGTGCGTCCTTTCTTTTCTTTGCTTCTTTAGAAATAATTTCAATTATTTCGTTATCTTCAAGAACAACCTTTTTATCAACCTCAATTTGCTTTATTGATGCACGAATCATAGTAACTGTGTTCTTTTTTATTTCGTCATGATTTTTCATAGCGTCTTTTAAATCTTCCATTAATTTTTCTTTTAACATAATATATTCCTCCCATCATTGTTTGATATTATTTTATAAGAAAAAGCTCAATCTATCAATGGATATACAAATATTCAAAGAGAAAAGAACGAGCTTGATCATATTTTTTGTCTTAGTATGTGCTTTTTGGAAGAGCACGTGCATAATTATATTTTTTAAAAAGTTGTCGCCCGCCTAGAAGTTGGAAATTTTGATAAATCAAAATTTCCTTCCACAAGCTCCATCAAACTCTTAAACTTTTCAAAAAATATAATTATCACAGCTCTTCCCCAAATGCCTTACAAAAAATATGCTCAAGCTCTTCCTCACAAAAAAAGTTGTTATGAAGACTCTTCATAACAACTTTAAAAATCAGAATTTATATAAAATATTAGAATTTTCTCTTTCTTGCAGCCTCTGACTTCTTCTTTCTTTTAACGCTAGGCTTTTCATAGTGCTCTCTTTTCCTAACTTCTTGAAGAACTCCAGAACGCGCACAATCTCTCTTAAATCTCTTTAGAGCATTCTCTAAAGATTCATTTTCTCTGACTTTAACTCCCATTAAAATATCCCTCCTTCCAAATTATAACAGTTTAGAAGAATTAAGTTATTTCATTGAGTTAAGAGCTCTGTCAAGACTAGACTTCTTTCTAGAAGCAGTGTTGTCTTTAATAACTCCCTTTTTAGCAGCCTTTTCAACTTCTTTTAGGGCTACTTTGTATAATTCAGTAGCTTTCTTTTTGTCTCCAGCTTCAACTTGAGCAAGGAAATTCTTAACTGCAGTCTTGTATCCTGATTTAACCATAGAATTCTCTAAAGTCTTAGATTTGTTAGTTCTAACTCTTTTAATTGCTGACTTTATATTTGGCATCTTAAAATGCACCTCCTTCTTGCTCACTTTAAATCTACGTCAAAAAGTTTAGCACATAAATTGTCAAAAATCAAGCACTATTTCATCTCAATTTTAACGATTTTCTTTTTACCTTTAGCTACCACAAAAGAGTCCTTTTCAACCGCCATATTAATATCCTCAACCTTTTGCCCGTCTAACGTAATTCCACCTTGCGTAATTAGTCTTCTGGCTTCTGATTTTGAAGGAGCAATTTCAGAAGCAACCAAAATATCCATGATGTTACGGCTTTCTTTGCTTATTTCAACCGTTGGCATGTTTTCAGCTAAAAGTTCCCCTGAAAATAGCTTTTCTGATGTTTCCTTAGCCTTTATAGCCTCTTCTTCGCCATGAAGGTATTTTACTACTTCAAAAGCAAGTCTTTTACCAGCCTCTCTCTTTTCTGGTTCTGTTTTAACACTTTCTTCTAATTTATCTATTTCCTCTTTAGAAAGGAATGTAAACCTCTTTAAATATGGAATAACCATCTCATCTTCAGAATTTAACAAATATTGATACATTTGATATGGACTTGTTTTCTCTTTATCAAGCCATAATGCATTTCCCTCTGATTTTCCAAATTTAACACCAGACTTAGTTGTAACTAGTGGCATTGTGAATGCATACGCTTCTTTGCCAGTCACCTTTTTGATTAACTCTACTCCTGAAGTAATGTTTCCCCATTGATCTTGGCCAGCAACCTGCATAATACAGTTTTTGTTGTTAAATAACCATAAAAAGTCGTTTGCTTGAAGTAATTGATATGAAAACTCTGCATAAGAAATGCCTTCTTCTAGTCTTCTCTTAATAATATCTTTGCTTAGCATATATGGAACATTAAAGTACTTTCCTACATCTCTTAAAAAGTCTATCAATGTAATGTTTTCTGTCCAATCCAAGTTATTTACCATTTCACAATTAGGAAAATACTTTGCAAGCTGGTTCTTAATTCCTTCAACATTCTTAAAAATAGTCTCTTTCTGACTTGCATCTCTTTCTGTGGTCTCCCTAGGATCCCCAATTAGACCTGTAGCTCCTCCAACTAGTACTATTGGATGGTGTCCATATCTAGCTAGTCTTTCACAAATTAAGAAACTAGAAAGATGCCCTAAATGCAAAGAATCTGCAGTCGGGTCAGTTCCAATATAAAAAGTCATTCCACCTTTATTAAGCTTTTCAACAAAATCAGGACTATTAGTTTGATCCTTAATTAATTCTCTGTAAATTAAATCTTCATAACAAGTCATAATATTCTCTCCTTCTTCTTTTTTCTGCCAAATCGGGGCAGCCTTTTTTGGCGGTCCCCATTTAACAAAAAAAGAGCCATCAAACTCTAGGGACGAAAGCTTTTCGCGGTACCACCCTAGTTTATGATTGCTCATACACTCTAATCTAATAGCCTTAACGCGGTTATCAAACGGAGCAAACTCCAGGGGTCGTAAATCCCTATCAACGCTTGTCTTAGGTGATTATACTAAACCATTGTTTTTTTGTCAAATTGCCAAAAAAGGTTGTCCCGATTTGACCGAAAAAGAGCTCCCCTTCCCGTGCGGAAAGAGGAGCCTTGTGCTCAGCCGATGTAGCGTTCCCAGCTACACCCGCTTTCTGTCAGCATCAGAACCATTGTGTAGATGCCAGACGCTGTGTTGTGCTTGTTGGTAAACACGCCCTTCTCATAGTACCAACCCTTGGGGTGCCTAAGGGCAATGGGTGGATACGCTGTAAAGATGGCAAGATTGCCATCTTCGTCCTTTCGAACCCGGATTTTACCCGGGTTGAGAACACGGAAAAGCCACAGAACGGCCTTAACAGGCCAGTCAGCTACGCCAACAGACTTTGCCATGGAATACCTCCTTTTGCATGTCCTTCAGAAACATCGTCAGGGAGATTATATCACGTTTGACATAATATTACAATATTTTTTGGTCTCAAAGTGCCTATTTCCGTAAGTAAATAGTCTCAAAAAGCTTGGTATCATGGCATTTTCAGCCATTTTTTATTTGATTTTACCGCAATTATGTAGTATAATTATGTTATCCACTAGTAAAACATCTATAATTAACACTTTTACAAAAGATGAATTGAAAGCCAAGGGGATGATTATATGAATAATTTAATCAAGTCTTTGAACTCAATAAACAAATTTTCTAAAAAAATAATTGTTTATTCATCTATTGCTGTGCTAATTGCTTGTGTTGTAAGTATAGGAATAATAATGTACAACACAATGTTTACTAGTGAGATGGCTCTATATAGCATAGGAACAGAACTTCTTAAAAAGTCACTAGTTGTGCTAGCAGAGTTTTGTATTGCAGCTTTAGTATTTGATCTAATATACAGAATCTTAAGTAATTTAGAATAAATACTAATCTGCATCTTCCCTTTTATAATAGAATAAGTATTGTTGAGCTATTCCGGAGAATTTACCAAAACGACTTTTGGCAAATTCTTCTATTTTTTTTGCGCTTTTACTCTCTATGTATTCTTCATTCATTATTTTCTTTATCCACGTATCTACAGGAAAGGCTTCTTTTTTTTGCATAGAAAAAAGGAGTATGCAGTCTGCCACCTTCCCACCAATGCCGGGAAGCCTCATAAGCTCTTTCCTAGCAACTTCATAGTCTAGTTCTCTTATAGTGTCTAAAGAAACTTTGCTAGAATTAATACTCTCAGTTGCATTATACACAAACTTATCCCTAAAACCCAAATTGCACTCTCTCAAGTCCGCCATACTTGCTCTTGAAAGTTCACTAGGTGTTGGAAAAATATAATATGTCCTTTTTTCTCCAATTAAGTCGGTTTCAACTCTTCTTCCAAACATTTCTGAGATATTATTTATTGTTTTAGTTATTCTAGGAATATTATTAGCTGCAGAAATAATAAAGCTAATCATTGTTTCCCAAGGATCCTGGTTTAATATCCTTATTCCATTTCCATAAGCGATAGCTTTCTTCATTACTAAATCGTTGTTTTTAAGCAGCTGTTTTTGTATATATTCATAGTCTTCTTTAAGGTCAAAATAGCATTCACAGAATGCTTCAAAGTCCACATCATCATCAATAAAGCCCAAAAAGATAATATCCTCATTACATTTTTGAACATTAACTACACCTACGTTTAAAACACCCGTATAGCTACCATTTTCTTCTTTTTTCCATCTAAAGCACTGTCCACATTCAAAAGTTTGCTTTAAGTCAAAGCAAGTGGCGTTTTTGTACACATATTCGGCTTTTTTCACTTTATATCCCCTTATTTATTTTTTTATATCTTTATGATATTATACAATTGCATTATGAAAAAACAAACAAAAGTTTTAATATGTATCACACTTAATTCACAATTATTTCACAATCGGGAACTACAATAATATTTGAAAAACAGTATAGGAGTGAATAAAATGGCTTATAAAATATTAGTAGTAGATGATGAAGCTAGAATGAGAAAGCTAATTAAAGATTTCCTTTCTGCCAAAGAATTTGTAGTTGAAGAAGCATCAAACGGTCAGGAAGCTTTAGACAAGTTTTCTTCTGACTCAGCAATTAATCTAATTATATTGGATGTTATGATGCCAGTTTTGGATGGCTGGTCTACATTAAGAGAGATTAGAAAAAGCTCTCAGGTTCCAGTAATAATGCTTACGGCTAGAGGCGAAGAAAGAGATGAACTTTTTGGATTCGAACTTGGTGTTGATGAATACATTTCAAAACCTTTTAGTCCAAAAATATTAGTAGCTAGAGTTGAAGCTCTTTTAAAGCGCTCATTCCCTAGCCAAGATGATGTTAAAAACTTTGATGGCATCATTATAGATAAGGTTGCTCATAGAGTCCTAGTTGATGGAAAAGAAATAGATTTAAGCTTAAAGGAATTTGAGCTTCTTGAATATCTTACAGATAATGCTGGAATAGCTTTATCTAGAGAAAAGATTTTAAATAGCGTTTGGAATTATGATTATTATGGCGATTCTAGAACAATTGATAGTCATATCAAAAAAGTTAGGAAAAAGCTTGGAAAAAAGAGCTCTCATATAGAAACCGTTAGAGGTTTAGGATATAAGTTTAGAATATAAATTAGGAGGAACTAGTGAAACATTCAATTGAATTAAAATTATTTTTTAGTGTAATACTAATATTCATAGTTTTAATTCTAACCGTACTTTTATTAAATAGTACGGTCTTAGAGCAGTTCTACAGAAATCAAAAAGAGCACATGCTTGTTAATCTATATAAGCAATCTGTTACGTACTATATGGAAATGACGGATGAATCAACAGACTTAATAACAGAATTCCAAAAAATAGATTCAACTAAGAATGTAGAAATATCTGTATGTGATTTAGATAATAACATCATTTTCTCAAGCTCAAACAATTTTTTAAAAAATGGATTTTTTGTTCCTAGGCTTGCGCCAGGTGATAACAGTGGATATACATTGAAGGATATATACAATTCTTTGTCTCAAGAAGCTCCATACTTAATCAACTCTTTTAATGATAGAAGAATGGGCTCTGACTTTATCACCCTATACGGAATACTAGATGAAGGACAATTAATATTCTTTAGAACACCTCTAGAATCAATTAGAGAAAGTGTTTCAATTTCTAATAAATTCCTACTAATTGTTGGAGGAATTTGTATTATAATCAGTAGCATTATAGTGTTTGCAGTATCTAAAGCATTTACAAAGCCTATAGCTGAACTAAACGATATCGCTACTAGTATGGCCCACCTAGACTTTTCAAAAAAATATGTTTCAAAGTCTGATGATGAAATTGGAAATCTAGGAAAAAGCATTAATACTCTTTCCGAAAGTCTTGAAAAAACTATTCAAGATTTAAAGACAACAAACATGGAATTGGAAAAAGATGTTGAAGAAACCTCAAAGATTTCTGAAATGAGAAGTCAATTTATTTCTGATGTTTCCCATGAATTAAAAACCCCTATCGCCCTTATACAAGGTTATGCTGAGGGTTTAAATGATAATATAGTGACAGACGAAGAAAGTAGAAAATATTACATCGAAGTCATTTTAGATGAAGCAAATAAAATGAGCGAGTTAACTAAGGATTTATTAGACCTTTCTCGACTAGAGTATGGAAAAGTTGAGCTAAACCTTGAAAGTTTTTCAATTAATGATTTAGTTGGTTCAATACTTAAGAAAAATGAAGTACTATTTAATGAAAAAAATATAAATTATAAAATTGAAGCTGATGTACAATACAATGTTAAAGCAGACCATGCAAGGATTGAACAAGTCTTAACTAACTACATTTCAAATGCAATAAAGAATGTAAATGATAAAAAAGAAATAATTTGCACTATTAAAGAGACTGAAGAAAATAAAATTAAAGTCAGTGTTTATAATTCAGGCAAACCTATACCAGATGAAGAACTTGCTAGAATTTGGACAAGATTTTATAAAGTTGATTCATCACGTAATAGAAGCGCTGGTGGAAGTGGAATTGGTCTTTCACTAGTTAAAGCAATTATGACTCAACACCATAATAGATATGGAGTGGCTAATAAAGCCGATGGTGTTGAATTTTGGATAGAACTTGATAAAGCATAAAACAAAACCCGCCAGGATTTCTCCTAGCGGGTCTTTTTTGGGATTACCCCTCAATCTCCTGAAGCATTCGTGTCAGGATCATATAAGGGTTACTCCAGAAGGGGTGCAACCCCTTCATGACTTCCATATTCAGTTTCTCCAAGCTGAACGCGGAAATCCAGAGGTCGAGCGCATCCTTAGCAATCTGAGGAAATACATCCATGCGCTCTTTCAGTGTCAGTCCTGCGCATGAGACATGGCGGCCATAGTTGGCCTCCCTTTCCTTGAAAAAGAAGAACTCCTCCTCAAAGATCATTCGGAAGATTTCCCTCATCTTCCACTGTTTCTGGGATAGCCCCTTCCTCTTCGCGGACTCCTGTTCGGAATCCGTCATCTGGTAGAAGCGCTCCGCACGAAGTTGGGAAAGAGTCAGGTAAGGATTCTCCCGCAGGATCTGAGCCTCTGATGGCATCATGTCCATCGAGTCCGAGAACCGGATGAATACCTTCTTCACGGTGGTTTCCGAAATCACTGTGCCCATGGGATACCTCCTGTGTTTCCGCTTTGAAAGCGGATTTTTTGCAAGCTATGCTTACAATTTAAAAGTTTACCAACATTATGTAAATTTGTCAATATATTTGGCTTATTTTACTCATATTTCTCTAGTCTACACTATCTTTGACTAAATAAGTCTTATATTTTCTTCTTCCAATCTGCTTAGCGTAATCTACATCAAAAACGGCATAATCAAACCTATTTCTGCCTTTTACTGCAGAGCCAGTATCCATAGCCACAACATAGCCTAAACCTTCAATATAGAACTTTGTGCCCATTTTCCAGTACTTATTATCTACTGCAATTGAAACACCAGCAATAATTGGCTTTCCAGAAGCCGTATATCCCAAGTTATTACCACACTCTTCTGCCGAAGGTGTATATGCCGTCCCTTCAAATTCTCCCAAATACTCCAATTTTGAAAAATCAACCGCCTCTGTCATTATTTCCGCTTCATTGTAGTTTTTAGGTTTTATTCCAACATAAGCCGCTTCCTTTAATGCATTCTGAAGTTTAATATTTTGCTCTACTAAATACAGATTGTTTTGAATAACAAGTTCCGCATCTTGAAGAGTCTTTTGAAGCTTGTCATTCTCTGCTTCTTGACTTTGCACTAACTGTGCCATTTGCTCTTTTATGGCAATTTGTTGCTCTTCTAAATCGGCTTTTTGCTGTACTAGCTCTAATTGCTTTTCCAAAAATTCGTTTTTAATAATAACACTTCTAACATAAAAAATGCCTGCCAATACTGCTGCAAATAAAGCACATGCTATAAATATATTCTTTTTCTTTTTTTCTTTTAAAATATCTGCTCTTCTCTGAATCATAGCCTTAATTTGCATGGCTATGTCTCCTGTAGAATTACTCAATTACAACACCTCAATAGCAATTTATGGGTGACCTATTAATTAGATCACCCATAAATAATTTTAGAATAGATTTTTTTACCAGTCAACTACCGGCATATTTCCAGTACCATTTTTAGCTTGATATTCGTTTTCCATTAAAACTACTCTCCAGCTAGAATTTCTGTCATTGTAATATGATGTTGTAGTTTTTAGTTTTCCACCGGTTTCATGAACTACATATATTTTTTCATCATCTGCATCAACAACAAATCCAATATGTGCATATTCCCTTGTCGACCTATTAAATCCACAAACAATATCTCCAGCTTGAACTATACCCTTGCTATCTTTCAATTCCATTACTTTACCTGTCTTTGTGTAGTAACCAGGAGATACAAGGCCTTGGAATCCTGGTTCTCTTATTCCTCCATTTACCATTACCCAGCTAACAAAAGCGCAACAGTCAAATCCATTAAGCACTCTATAGTTAGCATCATAGTCTTTGCCAGTTGAATTAGAATGATAACTTCTTCCCAATCTAACGTATCTTCCCCAGGTCTTGTTAAAGCCTCTTCTAGGATAAGCAGCAATTCCCGCAGCGTAATTAGATGGAACACCTAGATATGGTACTGCGTAATCCATACTAGCTAAGTACAATGCCGCCTCTACACATGCCGCTCTTGTACCAAATCCTGCTTCTTCTATTCTTGCAAAGAATTCTTGCTCCATAATATCCCAATCAGCGTCTGAATAAGTATTTGAATCTATCTTTGGCTTTGAAGCACTAAACTGCGAACCAGTATAATGTGAATTCTGATACGTTCCTTTTATAACTGTAACTGGCATAGATGCGGATACCCCATTATCTGTAGAAGTAACTTTAACTACGCAAGTTCCTTCCTTAAGTGCGTTTAGCATTCCGTTTCCATCTACCATAGCTACTTTAGGATCAGTAGATTCCCAAATAAGCTTACTCATATCAGCCGAACTTGGATAAACGATTACTCTAATATTTTGAGACTTTCTCTTTTCTATAGTTAATGAGCTTGGTTCTAAAGTGATTCTAGTAATTAAGCTAGATACATTAATCTTAATTTCACCAGTTGCAACTACAGAATTATTATAAACTGCTTCTATCTTTACAGTTGCATCTCCTTCTGCTCTTGCAACAGCAACTCCCTCTTGGCTAACAGTAATTACTCTACTATCCTCTTGAGAAACAATCCAATTGTATCTAACTGCATTCTTATCTACAGAAGGGTCTATTGTTAACTCTGGTTTTAATTGTCTAACCTCTCCAACACTAAGTGTCATTCTTCCCATCATTTCATCAGTAATAGTATCATGAACTACTACTTGTGGCTCTGAAATCTGAACAATTATTGACTTCTTAGCCCAGTCTGTACTTGGATCGTTTTCTCTATAGTAATCTGTAGCAACAACATCTACAGCAACATTTCCAGCAGATACAGCTGTTAATGTCTTTCTTCCAGAATCTGCTCTTAGTTTCACTTCATTCAAAGACTTAATTTCGAACTTAGCATTTTGAACATTTTGATTATTGTATTTAAGTACCATTGAAAGAGCTTTACTTTCATTTACAGTTAGCTTTAAAACATTATTAATAGTTCCTGTAACAACAATTTCATTATTAGCAGGTGCCGTAGTAGGATTTGGTCTTTGCGTTGCAGGGTGCTGAGTAGCAGGCCTTTGCGTTGCAGGCCTTTGCGTTGTCTGGCTTGAAGGCGTCGTCCTTACTACAGGTTGTGATGTTCTTGCAGGTTGCGGTGTTATAGAACCTGGATTTGTTCTAGCTGGTTGAACAGTCGAAGTTCTTACCGGCTGAGTCGTTCTAACAGGTTGTGTTGTTCTTGCCGGTTGAGGTGTTATAGAACCCGGATTTGTTCTAACTGGTTGAACCGTCGAAGTTCTGACAGGTTGTTGGGTTCTAACAGGTTGTGGAGTTCTATTTGAACCAGTATAATTGTTTCCAACAATATCAGTAATAACACTACCATTTCCGCCAGCACGTCCATGGCTTTCATTAAGCAAGTCATAATGAACATTATCATTATTATTTGCTAATATTGTACCTTCTGCTCTTGTTCTTTCACTGATGTCACGTTGGTCTGATGTTCCATAAATATAAACTGGAATATCAATGTTATCTATAAAACTCATAAAACCATTTTGAAGTGGTACCGCATCAACTATTACTATTCCTGTGACATTAACTCCGTTACTCACCATCTGATTATACATTTCTCTTGTCTGATAACCACCAGCTGAATGAGCATATAGAATAACATCTTTGCCACCATAATTATTTACAGCATAATTAACTGCACTTCCAATTAGATTACCATCTGCCCTGTAGTTTCCGCCTCCAGGATCTACTAAATACATATTAACTCCTGAAGACTCACTTGATTGGTCAAGTGTCGGCCCTGAAAAGCCACCATCTCCAACTACACCAACAATTGCTACGTCTGACCAGTCGGCCTCTCTTGTTAAAACAAGGTGCCCAGCTGAATCGTGTCTATTTGATGTAACTGCTGTTTTTTTCTGCACTGTAACAGAAAGGGTAAATGACCTTTTCTTTCCAGGAATTCTATTTATATCTGCTTGTCTAGTTAGTAATGCTGTAATAGTATATGTGCCTCCGGTACTATCTAAAGCAGAATCATTCACTGTCGCTACATTTCTTGAAGAACTTATTCTCACTCTATTATCACTAACTGACCATATTATTTGAAGTTGTTCAGCATTATTCAATGTCACTACATTTCCTTGTTTAGTTAATCCAACGCCTGTTAAATAGCTAGCAGGCATGCCAGTAGCGGTAGCTGTTGGAGGGGTAGTCATTACTGGTGTTCCGGAAGTTGTTCTAGGAGTTCCAGTTCCTCTAGGAGACATTGTAGAGCCAGTAGGTGCACTAGTAGGTTGACCTATATCTCCTCTTGTGCCACCTCCATACGCACCGCAGACTTTACATTGATGAGTATATACTCCACGTGAACTATCATATACCCATACGGAATCATTATACTCATGTTTCATTTTAGAAATTGTATGTATTGTACATCCAGCAACTTTACAGCCTCTCCAATGGTATTCACTATCTGTTCTCCAAGACGAATAGTCTATAGAAAAAGTATGAGTTCCAGCACCTGTAGCAGCTGGCCTTGTCGTCGATACCGGTCTTGTTGTAGATGCAGGTCTTGTTGTGGCTTGCCCTGTAGTAGACGAAGGCCTTACTGTCGCATTACCTGGCGTAGCAGTAGCCGATTGCTCAACTGTTATTGTTTTTGAAACTGTTTCAGCACCATTATAAACTGTAATAGTAACTGTTCCCGCCTTTATACCTGTTAGAATTACTCTTTTACCTGTTGTGCTACTAAGAGTAACGTTTCCATTGGACTTAGCCCACTGAACATCGGCACTCGCAGATAATATTATTGTTTTACTAGTCTTAACTCTATTCAATCCATAAAGAGCCAGTTTTGTTGTTGACTGAGTTGTTGATGTTGGTCTCGTAGTCACTGCAGGCGGAGCACCTGACGGAGATGCTCCTGCCGGCATAAGTCCCTGAAACAATTCAGATATCTCAGTAAACGAAAATGCAAATGCAAGTGTACTGACTGCTATCATCAGTACTCCAATCATTAAAATGATTTTTGCAGGCTTTTTTGAAAAACTATCCATAAGCCAAAATCCTCCTTTTTATTGCTTTAGTTCTTTGCGAACTAATATACACTAACTTTAACTTTGTTTGACCATATATTATCACTAATAGAATATATCTCGCAATTTCCATATCCTACCGAAATAATCTCACCGTCTCCGGTGCACATTGCAACCCTTGGGTTAGTTGAATAAAAAATCTTTCTAAGTGTCGTAGGATTGTCTCGTACATTTATAGCTATGTAATCATACAATCCCATTTCTACTCTATCAGGAGTTAGTGTAATTGACTTAGCTTCCTCAGTACATATTATTGTATACTTAGCAGATTTAATTACTTTACCATTCTGTGAAGCAGAAATTGAAAGTGTAGTTCTTCCAACAGATTTTCCTGTTATTTTTCCACTAGCATCTACTGAAGCAATCTTACTATCACTGATACTATAACTATATGTAACATTATCGGTAATCTGGTTTCTAATTCTTATATTCGTTTCTGTATTCTTCTCAATGAATACTCTTCCTATAAGGTTTCCATTCCTATCTTCTAGTTGAATAGTATCTATAGTTTTTCCAGGTTCTGGTGTTGTTGCAGGCTCAGTACTTGTAGGTGTTGTATGATAAACTACAACATTTAATTCCGTAATTCCAGATACTCTTTCAGCTAGATTATTAATAGTTACAAATGGACGATTTAATACAATTTCTATGAAGAAATTATCAATCTCCTTATATAATAGTGAATCTGCCATGTTGCTATTACATATCTCTAATAATTCGTTATATGAATTGTTGGTTAAATACTCAATTAGATAATAAGATTCGTTATTCTCATTTACTCTAATTGCATTCAATTTGCCTTCATCTAAAATGCTTTCAATTGCACCGTATCCTGTAGTATTAGATCTTAGTACAGAACTTGTAAGTATTCTATTTATAGCTTTTACTTTTGAATTTTTCTCACTAGGAGATGAAATGATGTTTAACACATTTCTTATTTCTGATTCTCTTAGTAATCCATATCCACTTGTAGGAATCGAGATATTATACCAGATATCATTTACTGTTAAATACTGACCTATGCTTCCTGGTTTTATTCCCTTTTGGTTAGCAGTATTTACAATCTTGTAAATTGTGTTAGAACTTAAGAATTCATCTTTTTGTAGTTCTTTTATGATATCCACCATTGAAATTCCTATGTAATCTGTAGCTCCAACAAATAGTTTTGTCTGTCCTTCTACCTTACCTTGAAGTGTATCATTACTTATGCTTGCATATTCTTCATTTAAAACACAAGCACTAATATTTGCCAAATAAACTGGATTTGCATTTAAAAGAACACTTGCTTCTAATCTCTTGGTTTCTCCCTCATTAACAGCAATGATTCCTTCCGTTGCATTTAATATCCCAACACTTAGTATTCCAGTTGCGACTGGCGTAGCAGGAGTAACTATAGGTGTTACAGTTGGAGTACTTGTCGGTGGAGTTGCTGTAATTACTGCCGTAACAACTGGCGTAGACGTTGGACTTACAGTCTCCACTGGAACGTCTGGGCCAGGTTGTGGTTGGCTCGTTTGTGTCGTTGATGATGGAACTGGTGTAGCTGATGCAGAAGTCGAAGGTGAAGGTCCAATTATTGGTCCCACAGTTGGAGTTGCTGTCGGTGTAGCAGATGGTTGTGGTTCAGGTGTTGGCGTTGGAGTTGGAGTCGCAGTAGGAACAACATACGCACAAATTAAACATAATCTATTTTCCATTGTATGCCTTGCATCCATTGATTCACTCGGTAAATTACCAACTTGTTTATGTGCTGTCATACAGCAATTAGGATATACACATGCTCTCCAGTGTCTTTCCGAATTCTTTGACCAAACACTAGAAGGTCTATAAGCATGATTAGCTATAGTCTCTCTAATTGATGGTGTTGAAGTCGGACCGTCATCCAATGGAGGAACCGGAGTCCTCGTAGGCTCTGGTGTGAGTGTTCTAGGTGGCGTTGGAGTCCTCGTTGGAGGCGGAGTTGGCGTATTAGTCGGTACCGGCGTCCTTGTAGGTGTTGGTGCCGGTGTAGGAGTAGCAGGTGTGTTATCTACTACAATTACTAACATTGATGTTGTAAGTCCATTGTATGTAATTGTTATAGTTCCTCTTCCCGCTTTCTTTCCAACCACATTATTTCCTAACCTATCGACAGTAGAGATATTATTTGAGCTATACGTGCATAGACTCTTATCAAATTCCTGTCCATTTAAGTATACATGCCAATCAGATGAATAAACTCTTGCACGTCCTGTAATATCTAGTGTAATTGATTGTGTACATGTTAGCCTATTATCTGTTCTTGTGTAATCACAATCTAGGCACTTTGTAGAAGTACCAAATCTATGCGGTCTTGACTCAAAGTGAGTATTATCATCTAAGCAATATCTTCTATGTTCACTGCTGTTAAAGCTAATCCAATTTCCCCATCTATGAACGTGAACATTAGGAGATGGCTCTGGAGTATTTTGAATAGTTGTTGTAGGAACTGGTGAAGGACCAGGTGTGATTACAACAGTTCCTGGAGTACCAACAACATTTACTTCCATAGTTGTTTCTAATCCATTGTAACGAATTGTAATTACTGCTCTTCCTGTGTTCCTGCCGACTATAGTGTTGCCACTTCTATATGCTACCGATTGCATAGATGAATTATATGTACATAAATTCTTATCTATCACAGCTCCGTTTAAGTATACATTCCAGTTTGTACTTGAAACAATTGTTTTACCACTAATGTCTAGTTGAATGCTTGATGTGCAAGTTAAACGGTCATTAACATTTGGCGGAGTTGTTCGTGGTGTCGAAGTAGGAGTATTTGAAGGTTTTAGTGTATATGTTGGTCTCGGTGTATTCGTCGGTCTTGGCACTGACGTATTCGTTGGTCTTAGTGTGTTCGTCGGTCTTGGTGTGTTTGTTGGTCTTGGTGTTGTATTTAATACAGTAATATCATTTACATATACTCTAAGCTCAGCTTCTATTCCGTTATAGCTAATCGTAATAATTGCGGTTCCTGCTTTTCGTCCTACAATCAGATTGCCGCTTCTGTATGCGACAGACGAATCAGAAGAAGTAAATGAGCACAAACTCTTATCAATTTCGTTTCCATTAAAGTAAATACTCCATTGTGAACTTGAAACAAGGCCATTGTTCAAGTTTAATTGAAGACTTTCTGTACAAGTCAATCTATTTGCTTGAACGCTTATTGTTTTTGTCACATTAACAGAACCGATAGTAGCAGTAACAATAACGCTTCCTGCGCTTGTTCCCTTTAATGTAGTGCTGCTTCCAGTCGTACTTCCTAACGTTGCTCTACCATTGCCACCCACTATTCTCCATTGCGCAACTGCATTAGTTGAAATAGATAGCCTAATTGTCTCATTGACATTTACGGAATTTTGATTATTTGGTGTCCTAATCTCAAATGGCGTTGGCGTTCCATAATTATATGTTGGAGCCGGAGTTGGTGTCGTAGGCTGAGCAGAAGGAGTTGTCTGTGTTACTGGAGTTTGCGTCTTTGGAGTTCCGTTTACAGTTACAGTAAGTTGCGTTTCTAATCCATTATATCTAATTGTAATTATTGCAGTACCTGGGTTTCTTCCCACTATTAGATTTCCGTTTCTGTATGCAACTGATTCGTTTGAAGACGTGCATGTGCATAGGTTCTTATCTATCGTTGCTCCATTATAGTATACAGTCCAATTAGCACTTGATACGATTGTTTTTCCTGTTATATCTAGGTCCAGCTTTCCTGAGCAAGTAAGTCTATTAATTGATGATTGGGTTGGAACAGCGGTTGTAGACATTCTTGTTCTTCTGTAAGCACATTCTTGACATACATCATTTACAAAATAATGTGTTGCCTTTTTTGTATACACTCCAGCATTGTTATGTGATGCTATGTTACATCCCGGTACAGCACAATTAAACCAGTGGTATGATTCATCATATGTTCTGTTTGAATATTGATTTGTTAGCTTTCCTGCTATATATGTATGACTACCTGTTGTACCAGGTGTTGGTTCTGCTGTTGGAGTCTGCGTCTTTGGAGTTCCATTTACAGTTACAGTAAGTTGCGTTTCCAATCCATTATATCTAATTGTAATTATTGCAGTACCTGGGTTTCTTCCAACTATTAGATTTCCGTTTCTGTATGCAACTGATTCATCTGAAGACGTGCATGTGCATAGGCTCTTATCTATCGTTGTTCCATCATAGTATACCGTCCAGCTGGTACTTGAAACAATTGTTTTTCCTGTTATATCTAGGTTCAGCTTTCCTGAGCAAGTAAGCCTATTAATTGCTGACTGAGTTGGAACGGTGGTTGTAGATGTTCTGGTTCTTCTGTAAGCACACTCTTGACATACATCATTTACAAAGTAGTGTGCCGCTTTTTTTGTATATATATTGCCATTATTATGAGAAGCTATATTACATCCTGGTACAGCACAATTAAACCAGTGGTATGATTCATCATATGTTCTGTTTGAATATTGATTTGTTAGCTTTCCTGCTATATATGTATGACTACCTGTTGTATATGGTGTTGGCGCTGGAGTTGGCGTTGAAGTTGGTCTTGGCGTAGCACGCTCAGTTGGTCCCGGTGTACCCATAATAGCATCATTCTTTCCACATATACTACAAAATCTCTCATATATATTTCCATAATCAAGTTGCCAACCACTCCAATTATGGGCACAAACTTTATTACACCTTCTACATATACCAGTATTTTTGTTCCATGTATGATCAGCTACAGAAATGGTAATAGAAGCTAGAGCATTTCTTATATCTCTATTGGTGTCTGTTGAATATAAAACATATCGGGTAGAACTCTTTCCAATACCTTGCTGCCCACCAGTAACATTCATCTTGATAGCATTACCTACTACTTCCCTGTGCTCAGTAACACAAGTTATTGCATTTAAGAGGCTATCCGTATTTTCATTAACAATGTTATTTGGATTATAGGACATGCTACTATTTCTTAAATAATAAGATATGGTTTGGCCTGGGCATATTGTTATAGCACTAGTACGAGTGCCATTATATTCAAAGTAAAATCCAGTTCTAGGAAGATTCTCTTCTAAAGGCGTGTCATCTGCAGAAACTACTATTGAGCATTCTGCTCTTCCTCTAGGGTTTACTTTTTTTGTTGCTCGAATAAATAAGTTTGACTTTCCTACAGCCCCCTGCTTGATTGTAAGCTTAATCATATTGTTTGCGTCAAATTCATACGTAATATCATTTCCAACACTACTAGGCAACGCAAAGTTAAAATCATTTGGATTCTGTCTTTGTTTAGTATTCTTGTCTCTAAGGTAGATTGTTTTCTCTACACTTGACGTCCCCTGTAAATTCACATTAATACTAGCCGGATAGAACTCATATTCTGGAGCCCCAGTTGCTACTAGCCTTACGATTCCAGCTCTCTCACCTTTATACAAAACAACAATGCTGTTGATACCATTTAATGCTGGAACATCAGAATTAACTGTAACTATTAGCTGATTAGATCCATTTTTTCCTACCAAGATATAATTACTTGCTTCCCCGTCTACTCTGAATGAAATATCATTCATACTAAATGCTTGATTACATCCTATCGCAATAACATTCTGCTTCCTTTTACTCAAATCTATACTAGGAGGGTTAAATGTAAATACCTGATTCTCAATTACATTAATTGTTATTCTTCCTATTTGTCTGCCATTTGTAACTGTTATTACAACTTCCCCGGCTCTTACACCAGATAAAGTTACTCTGCTCCCCGTGCTAGCACTTAAAGTAGCATTATTGTTGCTTTTAGCCCATTGAACGTTTACGTTATTTTCTGTCCATAACTCAATACTTTTTCCTACAAAGACTTCACCTGAAACAGAAGCTGCGCCAGAACCTGACCAGGCAATACGTAGTTGAGATGGAGTTTCCGTCGGACGCAACGTAACGATTGGCGTCGGAGTTGCGCCTGAAGTAATCATAATAGTCTTTGTTAATGTTATGTTGCCAACTGTGGCTGTTAAAACAATACTTCCCTGAGACACTGCAGTTATTTTGGTGCTCACTCCAGTTTCAGTAGACAAAGTTGCTCTTCCATTTCCGCCTGCAATTCTCCAGGTCACAGTTTGACCATTTGAAGTACTATAAGTTTTTTGCTCACCGATAGCAATGTCATCTGATCCTCTAATAGCTAACCTTTTGTGATTGCAGCCATCCTGACTGCAAATATCATCACTTCCATAAGTATGAGTTGCACGCGAAGATCCTTGTCCACAACGGGTACAACGACTCCAATGATAATTATCATTCCAATACCAAGCAATGGTACAGTTTTCCTCTACTTCACTTGGCTCTGTTTGCCTATTAGCTGATATTCTTTCAACTATATGTTTATTATTCCCAGTCGGAATATAGTGAATCCATTCACCAACATTTGAATTTCCATATCCATCTGTAACTGTTATATCACAGTACAGCACATTTCCTTTCTTCGTTCGGCATGAAACCGTACAACACCCCAATTTACCTTGAGCAGTAACATAGCCGGTTGCTGTAACACGAACTAGGCTTGTATCTGTTGAACTCCATGTTCCTGTTTCTATCTCATCACCAGATGCTGTTTCAAACACATTAATTCTTTTATTCTTATCACTAATATTTAGTCTTTTGGTAGGTTCAATTCTCGTTCGAGGTTGCCCAATTCTCCCCCCACCATCTACTATATGAATCACAATTCTTCCAATTTCTCTGGTGTTATCTTCAGCATTTCTGTCGTAAGTAGAAATAATTAATTCAACTTGGCTTATAAGCGGAAGCATACTTTCCATATCAATTTCAGACTCGTCTGCGACATATTCTTCACCGTCAATACGCACGCCTTGCTGATTTTCTCCAAGTAATGTAATCGTTCCATTAATAAAACAAGCTTTTCGAATAACAATATAATCTCCAACCACTTCTACCATGGCGTTTGCATCATATGTATTTGTTGTCTCACTATCTTCATCACTATTGATATATACAGCATTATATATAAAAGTGTCTTTGGGGATTTCTCTTCCTTCACCATTTCTGATTGTCCAATCACCATATTCAATAGATGTAAAGCCATCTAAATCAACTTCTATTGACGGCGTAAATTGAAATTCAAAGCTACCATCGGCCCACAAGCTAGAATTAGCAATGATTCCAAGACTTATAATGACAAAGAGTAGTAAGACTCTTTTTATCAAATATTGTTTTTCAAGCCTATTATTCATAAAATTATCCTCCAAATATCTATAAAAAGCTATTATAAGCACATAATAATCCTTTCTAATTATAACATATAAGAAGGAAATAATTGGAATTTAACATATTCTTAACACATATGAAATAAGTTTAAAATAGGAGTTCCGTAATGTTTTTGCACATTTTGGGCTTTAAAAAACGCCAAATTTTTGCAATAAAAAAAGCGTCTAAAAAAGACGCTTTATAATTCAATAATCGCTTTTGCAACTCTTATTCCGTCAATGCTTGCCGTCATTATGCCTCCAGCATATCCCGCTCCTTCTCCGCAAGGATATAGCCCCATAATATTTGAACTCATTTTTTCATCTCTAATTATTCTGACAGGTGAAGAACTTCTAGTCTCTGGTCCCGTAAGCATTGCGTTGTTAATAAAACCTTTGATTTTATTATTAAAATAGATTAATCCTTGTTCCATTGTGTCATTTACAAAGCCTGGGAAAAGCTCGTGCAAATCGCATTTTTTCGTGCCAGGCAAATATGTAGGCATAATAGTTGCTTCTTCGCTTTCCATACGAAGATAGTCACTTACTTGCTGTGCAGGAGCACTATAGTCACTGCCTCCAAGCATAAATGCTTTTTCCTCAATCTTTTTTTGAAATTCTAGTCCACTTAATGGATTGTTTCCAATCATATAATCTTCTGGATTAACATTTACTAGAATTGCACTATTTGCGTTTTTGCCATCTCTTTTATGATTACTCATACCGTTTGTAACTATGGTACCTTCCGAAGATGATGAAGCTATAACTTCTCCTCCTGGGCACATGCAAAATGTGTAACAAGTTCTATTTGTTTTTTCATCATGATAAACAAGTTTATACTCTGCAGGTGGGAGTTTTAGCTTTGTAACCTCTCCATATTGTGCTTTATTTATAAAATCTTGAGAATGCTCAATTCTAGCACCAACAGAAAAAGGCTTAGGTTCCATTTTTATTTCAAGTTGATATAATCTTTCAAATGTGCTCCTTGCACTATGTCCAATAGCAAGTACAACATCATTTGTTTTAATTTTGCTTCCATCTTGCAAAATCACACCAGTGATTTTGTTATTATTTATCTCAAAATCAACAACTTTAGTGTTAAATCTAACATCTGTTCCTAGCCTAATAAGCTCATTTCTAATGTTTTTAATAACTTCTCTTAATATGTCTGTCCCTATATGTGGCTTTGATAAATACATTATCTCTTCAGGCGCACCAAACTTAACAAATGTTTCTAAAACGCATTTATTATATGCGGAATTAACATTTGTAGTAAGTTTTCCATCAGAAAAAGTTCCGGCTCCGCCTTCACCAAATTGAACATTAGATAGCGGATTAAGTTTACGATTATTGATAAATTCTTCTACGTCTTTTACCCTTTCATCAATAGAAGCTCCTTGTTCTAGTAAAATCGGATTATAGCCATTCAAAGCTAAAACATACGTGGCAAATAGTCCTGCCGGGCCTGCTCCAACAATAACAGGACGCAAAGTCAAATTCTTTTTTCCCTCAACTATTAGTTCATTTAGTTTGCTTTCTTCCTTTTCGTTTATGCTAATTGAATAGTTGTAATGAACATTAGTCTTATCCCTTGCATCTATTGATTTTTTAATTATTTTCCAGCATTTAACTTTTGAAATATCGATTTTGTTCTTCTTGCAGGCAATTTCTAAAACCATATTATTAGGAATATCATCGTATATTTTAATGTTAGATAATAACATCTTTCACCTCTGCACTAATTAAAGAGGTTGTCTTTTGGCAACCTCTTAATCTTTTATAATAAATCTTTAATCTCCCATGTTGTTCCTTCTTTTGAATCAAGAAGTGCAATTCCAGCTTCGTCAAGTTCTTTTCGAACTCTATCAGCCGTTTCATAGTCTTTCTGCTCTTTGGCTAGTTTTCTTTCCTCAATCTTTGCCATAATTTCATCAGGTTTTATAGATAATCTATTTAAGTATTTATTCTTTAAGTCACTCATAAACTCTTCTGGAGTTTCTTCAAAAACAGAAAGAATATTGTATAGTTTAATAATCCTATCTGCTAGCGGAGCTAACACTGCATATTTCTCCTCTGTGCTCTTCTTTTTGTCTGAAAGAATTAAGTTTACATTTCTCATTGTGACAAATAAGTTAGCGTATGCTTCAGCAGTATTAAAGTCATCATCCATAGCCTCAGCAAAACTCTTTTCTAATTCGTCAGCAAGTGAATTATCTAGCTTTGTATTTTCACTTAAGCCCATGCTCTCAAGTTTTTTAATCTCTGCAAGCGTCTTATAGAAGTAATACATGTGCTTTTCTGCTTGCAAAAACTCTTCGTCGTTACAGTCAACTGTACTTGAATAATGTTTTTGCATAAGCATATATTTAATTACTTCCTTGTTATACTTAGCCAAAGCGTCTTTTACAGTAAGAGAATTACCTAATGACTTGCTCATCTTTTGACCATTTATTGTGATTAAACCATTGTGAATCCAATACTTTGCGAACCTTTTTCCCGTAAGTGCTTCTGTTTGAGCAATTTCATTTTCATGGTGAGGGAATATTAAATCTTTCCCGCCTCCATGAATATCTATTTGCTCTCCTAAATATCTTAAGTTCATCGCAGAGCACTCAATATGCCAGCCTGGTCTACCCTTTCCCCAAGGAGAATCCCAAGAAATCTCTCCTTCTTTTGCTGACTTCCAAAGTGCAAAGTCTAAAGGATCTCTTTTGCCTTCTTCGACTTCTTTTCTTACACCATTTAGCATGTCGTCAGGATTTCTCTTAGAAAGCTTTCCATATTCTGGAAAACTCTTAACACTAAAATAAACGTCACCCCTAGGCGAAGGATAAGCGTAACCTTTTTCTATTAGTTTGCTAACGAATTCAATAATGTTTTCAATGTTCTCAGATGCCTTTGGTTCAACATCTGGTCTTTTAACGCCTAAAAGATCTAGAACTCTATCTACTTCCATTATTCTGTCTTGTGAATACTCAAGTGCGTTAATTCCTAGTTGATTTGCACGAGCAATAATTTTGTCATCAACATCAGTAAAATTGCGAACATACTTAACATTATAGCCCTTGTATATTAAATAACGTCTAATAATATCAAATGTAACTGCTTGCTTTGCGTGGCCCATATGACAATCATCATACACCGTAATTCCGCATGCATACATTTTAACGTCTTTCGCATTCATTGGCTCAAATTCTTCTTTTGTTTTGGACATAGAATTGTGTATCTTCATGTCATACCTCCTTAAAAAAATATATTTTAGTACACTCTCATAAGAGCGCGTGCTACCTCGGCTCTAGTCATATTACTGTATGGTTTTAAATCAATTTTGTCTGTTGTATTGTCCATATTTTCAAGTAATCTATATTTTGCTGCATGCAAAACATATTCTTTTTGTTCTTCGGTTAACGTACTAATATCCGAATAGTTAGGCATTTTACCATCAGTAAACTTTTCCTTTCCTTTCATGTTAATGTGAATTTTTGATAAAATCGTTATAACTTCAATTCGAGTAATAGGGTCTTCAACGTTGTCAACATTTATTTCACCATGATTCAAAACCCCTTGCATCTCAGCAATAGCGATATATTTAGCAGTATAATGATTAAATGGAGTCGGGATATTATATGAGTCTATTCTGTTAAAACCTTCTTTATTGTTAATTCCTAATGCTAGGCTAATAGCAAGTTTAATAAAGTCTCCTTTAGCAATTGAATCATTTGGTCTAAAGGTTCCGTCGCTATATCCTTCTATTATTCCGATTTCGCTACCTTTTAAAATCTCATTAATGGCAAAATTGTTATAATATCCAGGTATTTTGTTCCTAACATATAACTGCTTGCCATCTTTTGACTTTGCTAAAGTTTGAAGGTCTGAAAATCTATATTCGTCAGTCTTATCTACTACACTTTTTGTAGAATAAATCTTTCCAAATGCAAAGCTACAAATAATTGCAATAGCAAAAATAAATACTATTATTTTTTTCATAATACCACTCCTAAATAATTCTTTTGTTATTTTGTATTTTTTCCATCCTTAGCTTTAAAAACAAATAGCTTGCTGAAAACATAGTTCAAAATAATTACGACTATCTGTATAATCGTTTTAACAAGCATTTCATTAAATCCTAGCAATGAAGCAAATATGAAAAACACTACCATGTCAAACACGAAAGTGCTTGCCCTTGCTGCTGAAAATTTAAGGAATTCTTTGAACTTGTTCTTTTCATCACTAACAAAAACGTACTCGCTATTTAAAAAATAAGCTACTACTATGCTAAGAACTATAGAAATAAAATTTGATACGTTCTCATTAAGTGGAGTTTGAAGCAATAAGTAGAATAAAGCAAGGCAAAAAATCGTTGTAAGAACTCCACAAATTAAGTACTTAGTTAAATGAACTATCTTTTCTTTATCTTTAAAAAGCCCTGTTATTTTTTGAAAAGGCTCTTTTTCATCAAAAAATTTAAAAATGCTTAAATTAGTGATAAATTCGAAGAATTTACCTAAAACACTATCCATTGTTATTTTCATACACTTCACCCAAATACCATTTTACATATAGGATTTATAGACCATATTTTACCATAAATAATTGCTAAATTAAACAAGAAATAGTAAAATAGTACGAAATCCGCCAGATTAAGGAAGAAAAGGGGGCTAATATGGCTTCAGGAACAATTGCAAGCATTGCAATAAAAAGGACATTTTTCGATTATATTGTCAAAAAAGACTTTTTTCCCGAACTAAAAAAAGAGCTTATGAAGTATAATCAACATGGCTCTACAAGCATATATAAGCATTCTAGAAATGTCGCATACAATGCATTTTTATTTGCAAAGAAGCATAAATTAAATATAAACTATGATGAATTAATAGAAGCTATTTTTTGCCATGACTTTTTTATGTATGATTGGCATGAAGGAGGTTCAGATCACAGGTTGCATGGTTTCACGCATGCCCACACTGCAGCTTTAAATGCAAAAAAATACTGTAATCTAAATGAACATGAACTCTCTATTATAGAATCTCACATGTGGCCTTTAAATATCACTAAAGTGCCAAAAAGCAAAGAGGCTTGGCTTCTTTGCCTAGCAGATAAGAAAGTTGCATTAGCAGAAACTTTACACAGAAGATAGTATAAATCTTGTATTTATACTATTTTCGTGCTAAAATTTACTCTGCAAGTATAAATTCGGGTGTCGCCAAGTGGTAAGGCAATCGGCTCTGACCCGATCAGTACGTGGGTTCGAATCCTACCACCCGAGCCATCGAGAAACTCCCCTTTTAAGGGGAGTTTTTTGATGGCATGATTGAAAGAATTCGAACACAAAGAAGACCTAGCACGAAGTGCGACGGGCTTCGGGTTCGCATTGCGAAGCAATCTGCGAGCCTTTGGCGAGCATATCCTACCACCCTACCTTATTTTTTGAACCCACGTACAAGACAACGAGCAAAGCGACGTTGGCTTCGGGTTCGCATTGCGAAGCAATCTGCGACCAAAGGGAGCATATCCTACCACCCGAGCCACAATAAAAAACCAGTAGCAATGCTACTGGTTTTTTATTGTGGCTCGATTTATACATCCGTTTACGAAAAATCGAGGGTATATCAAAAATTTAGTTATATAATTTAATCTCTATAAATTAATATTAGCTTTAAAATATTTTTTACAATAAAGCTGATCTTATTTTTTTAGACGTGATATTGTTAACCAATCATCAACGCTTCTTTCAATCGATTTAGGTATACCAGCAAACATTATTTTTCCATCTAATTTGTATTCGTATCGGATGTTATCAATATCAACTTCTTTTGAGAAGTCTGATATTCCAACATATTCTATTGAATGCTCAATTGTATTATCTACATTCCTATTAGTAACAGTATAATCAACCAATACCGTGTCATCGCCAAGCATTGGATCATCTTTAACCTCTATTATTTTTCCTCCATCAAGATAAGTTTCTTCTTGTTCATGCAAAATCAATTTATTATTTTCGATTTCCCAAGTTCCTTTTTTAGCAATAACCCTTTCATTCATAGTATAATCAGATATAACCCAAAAATAAGTATTATCAGATGAAAAATAGTACATATCCGGCATACCACCACCAAAACCGCCTGGGGTATCACAGTGATAGGAGTCTGTTACAAACCAATAATTATCATTTAATATAAATGTTAAATCAATATCTTTATCTAATACATTTTTACCTTTACCCGTATTACGATCTATAGCATACCAATCGGAGGTTAAAGTTCCATCTATTCCAATATCATACAAGTGAATATTAACAATGTTACCATTTTCACTGTCTATTTCGACATACTCAGGAATGTACTCTCCTCGTGCTTCACGATATTTTTTCACCATTTCAATTAATTGTTCATTAGTATAAGAGTCTTTTACCGTATTCGTATTAGGCTCTTTTTGTTGCTGATTATCCGCAACAACCTCTGGTACATTATTAACGTTATTGTGTACATCTTCATTCTTACCACAACCGGCTAATATCAATACAGATATTAAAGATACTATTAATAATACTTTTTTCATATACATTAATCCTCCAATTATTATTTTTACATTTCTATTAATATTAAAATTTACATTGCAACTCTTTTTACTCTTATGGCCTCAATTTTTCTTTCAACTTCATCAGCACTAACATTAATCTCTTTAATTCTTTCTTCGATGGTCATATCTTTTGCCATTTCATAATGACATTATCTTAATTTATGATTGGATACTTATTGGCTAAATTTCCAACATAGAAGTACTCATGCCCATTTAATCTTTGAACGTAATTCATCTGTCATATTGATTTCTTTAATTATTATGGCTATCATATCACCACAACCTCCTTTTTTCAAGATTTATAGAGGTTTAAGCTATAAACACAAAAAAGATAGTCTAGATTAAACTAAACTATCTCGTTTGTAATTTCTGTTCGACGAAATCACCTTATGGCTCGGGTAGTAGGATATGCTCGTTTCACTCGCAGATTGCTTCGCAATGCGAACCCCAATCCAACTCGCTTTGCTCGTTGTCTTGTGCTTGTGTGATTCGAACCCACGTACAAGACAAGTTGCAATAATGGGACTTTCAATGGACGTCCCCAAGTCCAATTGAAAACGCTTGAATTTATGTCAACTTTTTGATATAATTCTTGTGTAATTATCTTTCTACTCTTCTTCTACTCTCGCAACTCGCTAATACATACATTAAGGAGGAGAAAATTCATGAAACACATCATAGTAGCTGGCGCTCCTCGGTCTGGAAAAACTACTATCTCTCGAGAGATGACCTATCTGGGATATGTCCACTATCGGCTTGATAGCATCAAGAGGGCTGTTTTCTCTATCTTTTGCCCTGACATTCATGATTGGCACAAGGCCAGTAAAGTTACCGTGCAAATCATTGAAAAGTTGGTAGACGACAATGACCAAGAGTCTTCGAGGATGGAATACTTCATCTTTGATACCCCGCATATTTATCCAGAAGATGTTAAGCACTTGGACAGAAACAAGTACCTTATCATTTTCCTTGGATACACTGACGTGGGTGTTGAAGAAAAAGTAGAGCACATCTTAAGTCACGATGCAGCTTCCTGCTGGACTCAAAAGCTTCCGCGAGAAAAGCTTGTCTCTCTTGTGGAAGGGAACATTGAGTTTAGTAAGGAAATCGCTGAGCAATGTTCAGAATATGACATTCCCTACTTTGACGTGAGTCATAACATTTCGCTACAGTTAGCCAGGGTTAAGCGGTACATTGAAGTTAATTCATAACTTTATTCATAAAAGCCACTAGTTCATAAACGAGCTGGTGGTTTTTTGCATGTCTTATTTCCTTTATTATTATTTTTAATTATGATAAAAATATATGGAAAGGTTTTAATTATATTGAACTAATGATTTTTAATAATACGTATGATAGGGAGATTATAATACTGGTTGGTGGGGAGATCTTGAAAAAATATCGAACATCTCTAGATATATGGTCACAGAAGAATTCAAAAGAGAATTTGATAAAGCATAAAAAAGTGTGGGCAGAAATGTCCACACCTTTTTTTATTAACTAAATCTTACTCTACCTTTTTAGTTAAAACAATCCTACTATTGTTTCTCCATCTTCTGCCATGTGAATGCTTTCTGCAGCAGGAACTTTTGGAAGTCCTGGCATTGTCATAATTGAGCCCGCAATACATACAATAAAGCCAGCACCATTTTTAAGAATAACTTCTCTTGCCTTTATCTTAAATCCAGTTGGTCTTCCTAATAGCTTAGGATCATCTGAAAGTGAATATTGAGTTTTTGCAATACAAACTGGCATATTAGATTTTCCAAGTTCTTCGATTTTCTTAAGTGCTTTTTCAGCTTTAGGAGAATACTCAATTCCATCTGCACCATAAATTTCTTTTGCAATTGTTTCTAGTTTTTCTTTGATGCTCATGTTGTCATTATATAAGAATCTAAACTCATTTTCTTCGTTTGTCTTCTCAACAATTTTATTTGCTAAATCAATTGCCCCTTCTCCACCTTTGGCAAATACGTCTGTGCAAACTACTTCAGCATCGATTCCACTGCATAATTCTTTTAGAAGGTTAATTTCTGCATCTGTATCAAAGTTGTATTTATTTAACGCAACGACTGGTTTTATTCCATACTTTTCCACATTTTCAACATGCTTTTGTAGATTAACAAAACCTTTTTTGATTGCTTCTAGATTTTCTTCTTTAACGTTTTCTTTTGAAACTCCACCATTATATTTTAAAGCTTTTAAAGTTGTAACTAAAACTACTGCATTTGGCTTAAGTCCTGCTACTCTACACTTAATGTCTAGGAACTTTTCAGCTCCCAAATCTGCACCGAATCCAGCTTCTGTAACAACATAGTCTGCTAATTTTAAAGCGGTTTTTGTTGCAACTATACTATTGCAGCCATGTGCAATATTTGCAAAAGGCCCACCATGAATAATTGCGGGAGTATTTTCAATTGTTTGAACCAAGTTTGGTTTTAATGCATCTCTTAAAAGAGCTGTAACTGCTCCTTGAATCTTTAGGTCAGATACTTTTAATGCTTTTCCATCAACATCATATCCGAAAATAATATTTGCAATTCTGCTTTCCAAATCTTTAATATCTTTTGAAAGACATACAATCGCCATTATTTCAGATGCAACTGTGATATCAAATCCATCGTTTCTGATATATGTTCTATCTTTAAAGCTATAGTCTAATGTCACAGTACGAAGTGCTCTGTCATTCATGTCCATGCATCTTCTCCAAGTAACATTTTCAGGATCTATCTTTAATTCATTTCCTTGGAAAATATGATTATCTATACAAGCAGCAATTAAATTGTTTGCGGCAGTCATAGCATGAATGTCACCAGTAAAATGAAGATTTATATCATCCATTGGTGCTACTTGTGCATAACCTCCACCCGTCGCTCCGCCTTTAATGCCAAACACAGGTCCTAACGAAGGTTCTCTTAAAGCAAGACAAACTTTTTTACCTAATCTATTAAGTCCATCTGCAAGCCCAATCGAAATTGTAGTTTTTCCTTCTCCAAGAGGAGTTGGATTAACAGCTGTAACTAGAATTAGTTTTCCATCTTTTTTATCCTTATTTTTTTCAAAAACTTCTTTAGATAGCTTTGCTTTATATTTTCCATAAAGTTCGATATCTTCTTCATCTATTCCAAGTTTATTTGCAATTTTAGATATATGTTCTAACTTTGCACTCTTATTTATCTCAACATCGGTCAACATAATTTCATTCCCCCTTTGTTCTAGGGAATTATACCATTAAATAATAGTGTATTCAATAGAGATGAAACTGCGTTTGTAGCGGAGCGCTGTGTGCTCCATTGTATGATAATCAATTTATACTGGCATAACATATATTAAATTTTGATTTGCCAGTACATTTTTCGTTTTCATAATTATGGAGCACGTGAGTAGCGCCGCTACGAAATTATTCAATATTTTTGCATGCCAGTATAGTTTTCATTTTCATAGCTATGGCGCTACGAATAGTAAACGCAAAAAAGGTGGGTAAATACCCACCTTTTTCAATCATTCGATGTACAGAGAACTGAAAAGATCTGCTTCTAAGAGTCCCTGACCGAACCTATATAAACTGTACGATTTCTCAAACTCCCGCTTCATATCAGAGAGGAAAGAAATTTCCTGATCATACAATACAAGGACATCCCTAATTCCTTCTCTAGTGTCGTCGGGAATTTTCTTTGTCTTTGCTGCCTTAAGGTACGACTTAAAAAGAGTAATCCTGCCAGAAATCCAATCTACAATGGCCTTAGTCATCTCGAGGTCGATACTCAAAGTCTTCATAAGTTCCCTAACCTCAAGGGACAGATACCGCTTCAGCCTGAAATACTTAAGGCTCAGAAGCCCCTTGAGGAGTTCAATCGACACCCCAACAAGCTTACCATCAACACTGTTGGAATCCTCTCCGCAAATAGAAGCAGAAATTTCTTCCTTAAGCGTCGACACTTTCCAAGCACGCTTAGTCCCCAGATAACTCATGAGTTCTTCATTAAGGAGCACCTCAAGAAGCGCCATAAGCGTCGCCTGGTCAGCGAAGAAAGAATCATACCTTTCCTGAAGAAATGCAATCTCGGATTGAAATGCCCTCACAGGCTCACGAAGGAGAAAACTCCTCTTACGCAGGCTCATCTCTTGATTCCATGGTGTTGCCTGCCTGGCAAACTCAAGCTTCATAGCCCGGAGCTTTTCCATCCAGAGGTCAATAATGCTCATGATTTCCTTGAGACTGCCTACCTGAATCTTTAAATCGTCCTTAATTGCAGAAACGCTTTTCCCCTTATATTTCTTATCGGTAAAATAAGGGAGGGCAAGAAACCTCTCGCACTTTTTAGCGTAGTTTTCTGCTTTCTGGGGGTCATTCAAAGTTGCATTCTGGTAGCCAAGCTGGATACAATCAATCTGTTCCTGAATTCGTTTTCTAAAGGTCTCGATTTTCTCTTCCGTGCTGGGATTCTGATAGGCCAATACTCTTGCCCGGAAAATGTCGGTCCTGCACACACTGGTTCTTTCCATAGCTTGAACCCTCCTTGATATAGATTTGTGAGGAGATAATATCACGTTTTTAAGATTATGTAAAGCGAAATAGCAAAAAAACCATAATATGAAAACCGGGGACGCCCCTTTTCTCTGAAAAGGGACATCCCCGGTTTATGGCACACATAAGAAAAAACATGGTGACCAAATTGTTAATGTTTTCATAGCGGACAGCATTGCTGTCCATGGCGCACGTAAGTAGCGCCGCTACAAATTGATTTACATCTTTGTTATAAATGCTGCACCTAGTTCAAATAAATTACCTTCAGCTCTTTTTGAATGGACATACTCACTCTGACATACACTACAGATTCCACAATCGTAAATGTTCAAAGGTAAAACGCCCTCTTCTTCAATCAGAATCTTGTTAATCAAAACTGTATCTATTAAATACTTTTGCTTTCCTTCTTTTACTTCACCTTTAGATATAATTTCATCTAATCTATCAGTATAATTAAAAGCTTCTTCGCAAAGTTCTTTAACATCAACGTCTACTTCAAAATGACATTTTCTAATGCTTGGACATAAGTATGCTTCAATATCTTCAGCATTACAATCATATTCTTCTTTCATTTTTATAATTGCACTTTTAGCAATCTTATCAAATGTACTTCTCCATCCTGCATGAATATTTCCAATTATTTTTTTCACTGGATCATATAGAAGAATTAAATTACAATCAGCATTCGTTGTCATTAATGTGATACCACTTTTATCTGTGATTAATCCGTCAATGTCTTTAAACCTTTTCCCACGAAGTTCAGGACCATCATCTTCACTTTCCACAAAATTAACAACTTGAACGTTAGCAGTATGTTCAATATCTGGTCTTATTATAGATTTATAATCAAAGCCACATTCTTCTGATACAACCTTTAGATTTTTTCTAACTGCTTCAATGTTATGAAAGTCTTTACCTGGTCTAAAACTCATATCGTGTACTTTTAAAATATATGCATGATTTACTTCTGGATGCTGCAACAAGTTCTTAAATTGTAAGTACTCTATATTATCTTTTACTACATGGGTTATAACTTCATTACTTAAGTCCATTTTTTCTCCTTATTGCTTTCTAATTTCTGCACCAATAGTACTGCATACTTTATCCATTATCTTTTCAAAAACAGCTGTAACTTCCTCATCAGAAAGCGTTCTTTCAGGGTCTTCAAATTTTAGATTGTATGCATAAGATTTCTTACCTGCACCTAAATTTTCTCCTGTATAAACATCAAACATTTCAATTTGTTTAAGTAGTTTTCCACCAGAAGATAAAATTACCTTTTCGATTTCTTCAGACTTAACATCTTTAGAAACAACGAATGCAACGTCTTTTTCAATACCAGGGAATTTTGAAAATTCCTTGTATTTTGTGACGTCATGATTATATTGTGATAATTTTTCTAAGTTCAATTCTAAAACATAAATGCTATCTTTTGAAACTAGTGGATGTAGTTTACCAATATATCCAACTCTGTTATCATCAACATAGATACTTGCTGCCTGGCCTGGATGAAGCTCTTTTGGAAGTTCGTCAACTCTATATGTATATCTTCCTTTAAATCCAAGATAATCTAGTAAATCCTCAAGTACACCTTTAATAACATAGAAATCTACATTAGATTTATTTAATCCTCTCTTGTAGTTTCCTGTCATTAAACATGCAAGTGATAGATGCTCACCATATTTACCATCAATCTTGTGGAAACTCTTTCCAATTTCGAAGATTGAAACATCTTTTATTCCTCTGTTTTTGTTATAATCGTATACCATTAATAACGAAGGAATAAGGCTGTTTCTTAAAGCATTTCTTTCTTCTGTCATAGGATCTAAAATCTTAACAGTTTCAAATTCTTCAGTAGAAAACTTTTGAACTTCAGATTCTGGAATTAGCGCATAACTTAATGTTTCATTAAGTCCTAATGATACCATCTTATTTCTAGCGTTTCTCTTGAATTTATCATAATGGCCAGGAATAACTGGAAGAACCATCTTCTTTCCTTCCATGTTATCCATTCCATAAAATCTTCCGATATCATGAATAATATCTTCTTTGATTTGTAGATCAAGTCTTCTAGTTGGAACAGTAACTTTTAATGTGTCTCCTTCTTCGGTAAATTCTAATGCTTCTCTCGAAAGGATATCTTTAATCTTATCATTTGAAATATCCATTCCTAATACTTGTTTAACTTTAGCATAAGGCACATCAATTACTCTATCTTGTTTATCATTTTTATCATAAACGCATATTCCGCCAACAACTGTTGCATCAGCATATTTTTCAAGCAAATTGCAAGAACGTTCAATTGCCATTAAAGTGCGTTTAGGGTCCAAGCCTTTTTCAAATCTATTTGAAGCTTCAGAACGCAAAATCTTCTTAGATGTTAATCGTACTTTAACATTATTAAAAATTGCTGACTCTATTACTATGTTCTTTGTGTCTTGTTCAACTTCTGTAGAAAGTCCACCCATAACACCGGCAAGTCCAATTGCCTTTTCATTGTCTGCAATTACAATATCATTAGATGAAAGTATTCTTTCTTGTTCATCTAACGTCGTTAATCTTTCGCCTTCTTCAGCCATTCTAACTACAAGCTTGTTTCCTAGTCTATCTGCGTCATAGTAATGAAGTGGTTGGCCAACTTCAAGCATAACGTAGTTTGAAATATCTACAACGTTATTGATTGGTCTAATTCCAGATGCAATTAGTCTCTTTTTAATAAAATCTGGGCTTTCTTTAATTACAACATTAGTAACTTTTTTAGCATAGAATAGTGAACAATTTTCTGTTTGGATGTCTAGTGTAAAATCTTTTGAGAAGTCATCACTAGTGTCTTTGTGAGATAAATCAATATCTTTTACTTTGTTGCCATATAAAGCACCTACTTCATACGCCATTCCAAGAATAGAAAGAAGGTCTCCTCTATTTGCAGTAAGTTCAAAGTCTACAACTTCATCGTCTAAGCCAAGATACTTAATTGGATCTTCTCCAACGACTGCATCTTCACCTAGTTCAGCAATTCCTTCTATATCCTCAGGTTTTAAGAATTTATGCTCTAATCCAAGTTCTTCAATTGAACACATCATTCCACAAGAATCAACGCCACGAAGTTTTCCTTTTTTGATTTCTCCTCCTGGAAGTTTTGCACCAATTAAAGCAACTATTACTTTAATACCCGCTCTTGCATTTGGTGCACCACATACTATTTGAAGTGGTTCACCTTGTCCAACGTCTACCATGCATATATGCAAGTGGTCTGAGTTAGGGTGCATTTCACAGCTTAAAATTTTTCCTATTGTTAGGCCAGAAACTTTTATTAGTTTTCCAGCTTCATCATATTCATTTCCAATATTTGTCATGTCTTCACCAAGTTTTACACTATCCACATCACTTGGCAAATCTACATAGTCACGCAAGAAATTTAAACTTAATTTCATGTTTATTCTCCTTTATTGAATTCAATTTTTACTTTGTAGCGGACGGCAGTGCCGTCCATGGCAAGCAATGCTCGTCGCTACGGAATACAATTATCTAATTCGTGTCAAAATTGCTGTATTGCTAGGAGCATAGATTGTGAGAACCGGAGGCGTGCTTAGTGCACGTTGAGGATTCGAACAATCGTAGCGACAACGCAAGACAGTGATTTTCACACGAATCACTCTGCTTCGTCGAATTGTTTTAAAAACCTTATATCATTTCCATACATTAATCGAATATCAGGTATGTTATATCTAAACATTGCAAGTCTATCAAGACCTGTTCCAAATGCAAAACCTGTGAATTTATCTGGATCATATCCACCCATGCGAAGAACATTTGGATGTACCATTCCAGCACCTAGAAGCTCTATCCAGCCTGTACCCTTACAAAGTGAGCAACCTTTTCCACCGCACTTGAAGCAACTTACATCAACTTCACATGATGGAGATGTAAACGGGAAGTAGCTTGGTCTAAATCTAACTTTTGTATCGTCCCCTAATAATCTTCTAGCAAATATCTCAAGCGTTCCTTTTAAATCTGCAAGAGAAATATCCTTATCTATTACAAGTCCTTCAACTTGTCCAAATTGATGTGAATGAGTTGCATCTTCATCTCTTCTATATGTTTTACCTGGACATATTATTCTTATTGGTGACTTTTCAGTATTAGCTTGCATTACTCTTGATTGAGTACTAGACGTTTGTGTACGAAGCAAGTATTCTTCATCAATATAGAACGTATCTTGTGCATCTCTTGCAGGGTGACCAACATAATAGTTTAATAATCTAAAGCAATGTTCATCATCTTCTAGCTCTGGGCCATCTACCACGTCATAGCCCATAGATACGAATAAATCCTCTACTTCTTCTATTATTCTGTTGAATGGATGCTTTGAGCCTGACTGAATTTTGTCAGCTGGAAGTGAAATATCAATCGTATCTTCTTTTAGTTTTTGATTAATTCTTTCTTCCTCAAACTTTGCTCTTGCTTGCTCAAACTTCTCATTAAACTCGTTTTTAAGTTCATTCATTTGCATGCCAAATTCTTTTTTGTGCTCAACTGCAACATCTTTGATGCCCGCGGCAAGTTCGGTAATGATTCCTTTCTTTCCTTGGTAAGCAACTTTTAAGTCATTTAGTTCTTGCATGTTTTTAATTTCATTAAAACTTTTTGCAAGTGCTTCTCGAATTTGTTTTAGTTTTTCTTCCATTACTTTTTACAACTCCTTTTATTATGATTCTTTTGTAGCGGACAACTATAGTTGTCCATGGTGCACGTAAGTAGCGCCGCTACAAACAATTTACACTTTATGGCACACCAAGTAGCTCCTCTACGAATTTATAATTCAAAAAAGTCCCAAGTATGTAAAAACACACTTGGGACGAATTATTAATCGCGGTACCACCCAAATTCCAAAATCAACCTTTAGTTTCATTTGGCTCTCGTAGTGTGATTTAACGCATCACTTACGTTTTGCTCCAATACCCGAAATTCACCATTTAACTAACTTTAGAAGGCTCTCAATCGGTGACCTCCCTCCCTGTAAAGGTTTTTAAACTAGCTACTAAATGTATCATCATCGCAATTACTGGTGACATTTTAGCACAAAAATGGCAATATGTCAACTTTTATTCTGTCATATAGCAGAGCATTATATTAAATCTCCGACCTGTCGTCATCATCAACAAAAAAGTCTTTTTCTCTATCGCGTGGAATCTCGCTTTCTAGCTTTTTACGGTATTCTTTTATAACTCTAGCATTTTCTCTTTTATCTGGAATTATCTCGCTTCCAAACATAGCAACAGCTCCCTTGCCTTCTATCGCTTTTTCATTTGAAAGAAGTATTAAATACGCAGTTTCTATAATCCTTCCATTCATATCAGGGGTTATTACTATTGGTATTTCTATCGGCTCAATGCTTTTATCTTCTGCTCTAGATACTATAACAAACTTTCCTGCGTCAGTTAAGTCTATATAAAAAGGGCTTCCTTTAACGTGTCTGCTTCTAGCTTGTTTTACTATTTCCCTACGTATTTCAGGCGTAAAAAGATGTTTGAAATATTTTGACCTAATTCTAGCAGAGGTTACAGTTAGCATTCCCAAAGCCTTTCTGCAATCGGTAATTGGATAATGCCTGTCTATATACTTTAATATTTCGAGTTTCTTTTCTTTAGTCATAAAACCACCTCAAGTATTATTATACAGAATATTTCATAGTATATCAACTTAAAATGGTGAGCTCTATTTCACTATGGACAGCAATGCTGTCCGCTACAGACAATTTGCCTTTATGGCGCACGTGAGTCGCGCCACTACAAATTTGTAATTCAAATAAGTCCCAAGTATGTCAAAGCATACTTGGGACGAATTATTAATCAATATTACTGAATATGCATTTATAAATTATCTAAAATATCATGTCCAGGAAAATAAATAGATCCATCTTCTATAATTATTTTATCAGTATTATTACTTAATCCACCGAAATTTGAATTATCGAATTCATACAACTCATTTCCTTCGATTTCTATGCTTTTATGCTCCATAGCATTTTTATAATATTCTTCAACTGTGTACTCAGTGTCTGAAAAACCCATCTTAATAATATCGTTAGCAAGTAAAGCAATATACACTTTTTCATCATCTATCTTATTAAAAACAATATGATTTGGCAGACTAATTTGTGCAGCAATATATGATTCCTTTTCTTTAGGAGTAGGTTCAAAGAAGGATACACCAGACTTCTCAGAATTAACGAAAATTCTTCCACTAACATTATCGTTTATGGCTTCATCCAATAGTTGAAAATCTTTGTCATTATAGCCTATAGCCTTTTTAAAAGAATCTAAATTTGCATAAAGATAGAATTTATTATCCAAATAATCATACTCAGAAACACCTTGTTTGGTTGCTTCTTCCATATCTCTATCAATAAAGAGTTTATGCAACAATATAGGTGATGTAAAACTAAGTTCCAAAACGTAGAAATCTTTAGATTTACTAAGTATTGCACCCGATACTCTCCTGTCTCCATCAATATAATTAATCTCACCATATGTGTTAGTAAACTCATTTTTAAACTTGTATAAGTCTTTCGCTCTCTCATCTAGAGATTTATTCTTTAAATCTAATGACATAAAATTATATTCTAAAATGCATTCCTGCAAATTTTTACTACCATCTTGTGGCAAATCATTCGTAATAACGCTTAAATACTTATACTTTGAGTATTTATAGTCTTCATTTGGAATAACTCTGTACTCAAAACTCCACATAGGTTTTACAAGTTCGTTTGATATGCAAAAGTCGTAAAAATCAACGCCATCTTTATAAACAATCCCTTCTTCTGTATACGCAGCTCCAAAGGAAAATTCAGAATCATAGCTGACACCAGATACCAAATATGAGTCACCCTCTTTTACTACCTTTAAATCACGTATATGATAATTTGGTATCGTAATTATACCATCCCCGTAAAAACCCCCCATCGTATTTGATTCGGAGTCATACCAGCAACTACCATTATCTTTTTCTGCTGAAAACTTTGAAGTGTCGTTTAAATCCTTGTACACTTTTTCTTCAGTAATGCCAATTTCCTTAGCAGCTTCCACTAATTTATTTACTTCAAAGCCACCTAATTCTTGATTATACATCTTTTCAGAATTAGCATATGCTAGCTCACCTAAATCTACAATACAATTCTCTGAATCGCTTTGAAAGAATAGTGTTAATACTCCACCTAGTACATCCTTCTTAATCTCATCTTCCACGCTATTTGTTGTATTATTGTCTTCTGCTTCAACATCTACTTTCGTTTCTTCTATTACAGGCTTTTGAACAACATTACTCGTGTTTGTATTTCTCATAACTAAAACAAAAGATCCAATTAGTAAAAGAATAATAACTAAAACGCCAACAAAATATTTCATAATATCCTCCTTAATTAATATATTTATCATAGTGCTGCAATTTGAGCGGCAACACAATATTACTCATTATATGCATCTGGTAAATCATTCTCAAACATTATTACGTCGCCAGTCTTTGTGAGTTTAGAAAGCCTCTCTGTTGCTTCATTTAAACTACTAACAACATATATGTTCATGTCGTTAAAGTTTTCCTCTTTCAAACCTTCTTCAATCGGTTTGGCGCGATTATATCCGATAAGTATAGCTATATCAGCAACTTTGGCCATATACTTTCCGAACTCTTTGTTTAAGTTGTACTCCTCTTTTCCAAGCTCAACCATACCTGGCGTAATAATAATCTTTCTACCATCAAATGTACCCAATACATCAAGTGCGTATTTACTTCCAACAGGATTTGAGTTGAATGCATCATCAATTACTATAGTTCCATTGGTAGATGGCAACAACTGTAGTCTATGTTCAACAGGTTCTAATTTCTTTATTCCTTCAATTATCTGTTCTTTCGAAAGGTCTAGATACTCAGCTACTGTAATAGCACACAAAATGTTTTGAACATTATGCATTCCAAGTAGTATAGTTTTGCAATTATATGTACCATATTTTTTACTATGAACTATAAATTCGCTTCCGTCTTTTGAAGTTTTAATATCCGAAGCATATACGTCACTTTCAATGTCTTTCAAAGAATAAATAAACTTATTCTCTCTCTTGTCATCTTTATAAAGTTCAAAACATCTTTCATCATCTTTTGGCAAGAAAATTGCTCCATCAAACCTAGTTCCGCCAAGCATTTCAGCCTTGGTTTTTGCAACGTTTTCGATTGTTTTAAATGTTTCTAAATGCTGCTCTCCTATAGAAGTAATGATACCTATATCTGGATGAACAAAATCGCATATTTCTCTAATGTCGTGTTTCTTTCTAGCTCCCATTTCTGATATAAACACTTCATGTTCCGGCTTAAGCTGCTCTCTAATAACCTTAACATTACCCATTGTTGTATTGTAGCTTCCTGGAGTGAAAAGCACATTATACTTTTCCTTCAAAATGGTCCCCAATATATATTTGGTACTTGTCTTACCATAACTTCCTGTGATTCCGATTTTAATTAAGTTTTCGTATTCCTTCTTTCTCAACTTTCTTGCAGCCATATTAATAAACTTGTCTTTAATATAGTTTTCTATAGGTGATGCGAACCAGTTTGAAATAATCATATTAAGAGGAATTCCAAAAATAACGAAAGCATAAATCAAAACACCATATTTTATTTTTGCATCTAAGTCATAATTATAAGCTGTTTGAATAAGGTCATACTCGTCCTGAGGAACCATAGCTTCATCTTGATATTGAAGTCGATATGCACTATACAAACTAAGTCCATCTTTTATTTCTGCTGGATAAAAGAGTGTAATGTTTTCCAAAATAAAAACATCTAAAATTGCTGCAACAAAGAAATTATAAACCATAAGCCTAATGGCTCTTGCAGTATACTTTAAAGGCTTTTTTGCATTTTTTCTTTCTTTTTTGTTTTTAATAGCAAAAATCAGATTAATTACTACAAGAAAGAAAAGTGATATAAACGTTGGGAGATAAAGAGTTAATCCTTTTAACGAATTTAGCCAGTCTGTATTTTTAATCATAAATATGACTGCAATTTCACTTAGAAGAAAAACTATAATCGTTCCTAAAAATTGAATTAATCCTTCTTTAAAAGCTTTTCTAGGGTTATTATAAATCCATCTGAACATTCCATCATTTTGATAACTCTCTTGCTGCATAACGTGTAAAAACTTTGGTACAACAAGCATATATACTACTAAAAATATAATGTCAAAAAAGAACATATCATCACCTATTTCAAAAATTCATTTGTAACTACTAAAAACTTTTTTGGATTATCTAGATAAGAAAAATGTCCAGCGCTTTCTATAATAACTAGTCCACTATCTGGTATCAACTTATCCATCTTGTGTGCCATGTATAGCGGGGTATCTTGATCGTTTTCTCCCCATATAAGAAGTGTAGGGTTTTTAATGCCTTTTAGGCAAGACGTTAAATCAAGATTAACAATTTTCTTAAATGTTTCCCTTTTAATATCTGTATCGAGCATCACATAATCTTTTGAAGCTCGTTTTTCTCTTGCTTTAGCAATTTTTGCCTCATATTTTTCTTTTGACAGAAATAACTTGTAGATATTTTTAACTATCTTATAACTATATATTCTAAAGAACTTTTTGATAGTCATCTTAGGTTTTATGCCTGCGGAATCACTAAGTACAATTCTAGAGAAAAGGCTCTCATATCTCGATGCTAAGTAAATAATAACTCTTCCACCGAACGAATGGCCAATTACGTCACACCCTTCAATCTTCTGCTCAGAAATAAAGCTCTTGGTCATTTCAGAATACTCAGGTACTCCCCACGCTTCTTTTAATTCATCAGACTTTCCAGATTGTCCAGGAAAATCAATTACATAAACTTTTCTTGTCTTCATAAAATTAAGGTAGACCGGAGCCCATGACTCAATCTTTCCCATCCATCCATGAAGAAGTAAAAGTGGTTTAGAATTATTATCCTTATTCTCTCGTTCGTCAAATACTTCGTAATTTATATCTAGATCTTTATACTTAAAAATCAATTTAAATCACCTTTTATTATAGAATACTTATCTTTCATACTCTGCCTTAACAAGAGGTAGTGGTTCAGAATTTGCCACAATCCATTTTACTGCAATTTCTGTTAAACGGTCCAAATCCTCCGCTTTAGACTTCTTACCAAGTTTACCTGCTAGTGATACTGCTTCTTTAGCTAATCCTGGTGCTTTGTCATTTGGAATAGAAAAGTAATCTTGTAAAGCCCACACCATTTTCTGGAAATCTTTATCCCAATTTTCTCCTCCATTGTCTAGTATTTCATAGCTAAGCTTTCCAATTATTCTAAGAATTTCACCTTGTAAAGTATCAGCTGGTCCTCTACGTGGAACAAGCGAATTCCATAATTCATTAAACTGCTCCCACCAGTTTTCCTTGGTTACAACTATTTTTTTATCTGGCTCATTTACTTCTGGGGTTTTTGGAGCTACTTCAACGCCAAAAATGCCAGCTAATTCTTTATTAGATTTGTTATACTTGTTTAGTTCATCTTTATTGATTTCCTCACGATAGTTCTCAAAGTTTTCAACAATAGCAGAAGCATACTGTTTAGTTTCTTTAGTTGGTACTGCACCAGCTCCAAGCAATAACTTAGTAACAACAAGTCTATCAACAATTTGAGAATTACTACAAGTTGAAAGCAACTTATCTAACAAGCTTGATTTCGAGTACTTCTTGGTTGGAGTAATACTCGCTCCAAAATCTAACAAGTTTTTAACTGCCCTTGCGTCGTTATTCATTGCAGCATAGAACAAGGCACTGCCATTATTTTCATCTAAAACGCAGTTAATGTTTGCGCCACTTTGAACCATATACTTTAAGACGGCTCTATTTCCAGCTTGAAATGCAATTGCAGGATACCCATATCCACAATCTGAATTTAAGTCAAAACCACTCTCAACTAAAAATCTTACATGCTTTACAGATAAGCCGTCCATTGAAAGAATATTTGTGGTTTCCTTTCCCCTCTCAGTTTTGGCATCTAACTCGCAATCCTCAAACACTTCTTCAAAAGCTTCCATGTCTCCGCTTTCAATAATCTCACTCATGTTTTCTGGCAAAGTCTTTCTTTTAGCCATATTATCACTCCTAATCATCTTCCTCTACGGAATAAATTTGTGCTCTCTTCTTTGCTTCTTCATCACTTGCTAAATATTCATCATATGTCATTTCTTTATCAATTATCCCATTAGGGGTAATCTCGATTACTCTGTTTGCAACTGTTTGAACAAATTGGTGGTCGTGAGATGTAAATAGTATTACTCCTTTAAAAGCGATTAGTCCATTGTTCAATGCTTGAATAGATTCCAAATCAAGATGGTTAGTAGGTTCATCAAATATTAATAAGTTGGCACCTGATAGCATCATTTTTGAAAGCATGCACCTAACTTTTTCTCCACCTGATAACACATTGACCTTCTTCAATGCCTCATCACCTGAAAATAGCATTCTTCCCAAAAAGCCTCTAACATAAGTATCTTCTTTAATTGGAGAATATTGTCTTAACCAATCAACAATTGTGAGGTCACTATTAAATTCATCCGAATTGTCTTTTTTAAAGTATGACCATGTGATTGTAATTCCAAATTTGTAGTCGCCCTCTTGTGGAGCACTATTTTCTGTAATTATATTAAATAGCTCTGATTTAGACGCTCCCATAGGCCCAACAAAAGCTATTTTATCGCCATTTTTAACGTTTATTGATACATTATTAAGAAGCATTTTGCCATTTTCATCTTTTGATGTAATGTTATTAATAAATAGAATCTCTTTACCCGGCTCTCTATCCATTTTAAAATCAATATATGGATATTTTCTATTAGATGGCTTAATCTCATCAAGTTCTATCTTTTCTAGCAATTTTTTCCTAGAGGTTGCTTGCTTTGACTTTGAAGCATTTGCACTAAACCTACTAATGAATTCTTGAAGTTCTTTAATCTTTTCTTCTTTCTTTTTGTTGGCATCTTTCATTTGCTTAAGTGCAAGTTGTGATGACTCATACCAGAAGTCATAGTTACCAGTATATAATTGGATTTTTCCATAATCTATGTCTGCAATATGAGTACAAATCGTATTCAAAAAGTATCTATCGTGGGATACGACAATAACAGTATTTTCAAAATTAATTAAAAACTCTTCTAGCCATTCTATTGCTTCCATGTCCAAATAGTTTGTAGGCTCGTCTAATAGCAATACATCCGGATTTCCAAAAAGTGCCGAAGCAAGCAGAACCTTAACTTTTTGAACTTCGGTTAAGTCTTTCATAAGTGTATAATGATGCTCAGACTCAACGCCAAGTCCGTTTAATAAAATACCGGCATCACTTTCTGCATTCCAACCGTCCATTTCAGCAAACTTTGCTTCTAGCTCTGCAGCCTTAATTCCATCTTCATCACTAAAATCTGGCTTGGCATATATAGCATCTTTTTCTTTCATAATGCTAAATAGTTTTTCATTTCCACGTATTACAACATTGATTGCTGTTTCTTCCTCAAACTCGTGGTGGTTCTGTTTTAATACGGATAGCCTCTCACCTGGATTCATAGTAACGTCGCCTTGAGACGGTTCAATTTCTCCAGATAGTATTTTCAAAAAAGTAGTCTTTCCTGCACCATTGGCGCCTATTAAACCATAGCAATTGCCTGGTGTGAATTTAATATTTACGTCTTCAAAAAGTGTTCTCTTTCCAAAACGTAAAGTAACATTATTTGCACTAATCATTTACTGTTCCTCTTTCTGTTTAGTTTCGTATTTTGTTGGTATAAAACCATTTTCAAACTGTTCTATGAAGAAATTATCTGTCATTCCTGCTATAAAGTCGACTGCTATCTTTCCATAAGAATTATTCTCTATATATTCTTTAGGCATATCTTTTAGAAATTCCTCATATATATATCCAGTCTTATTCTCCAAATCTTTTACATATCTATCGTACAGCATCTCAAAAATCTTAATTGATCTCTCTTCTGTTTCTGACTTAATTGGATTGTGATATATATTTTTGTAATTAAACTCCATTAGCTTTTTTAGAGCCTCAAACACACTGTCCGAAAATTCCAAGTATGGCTTATCGTAACTATGTTCAAGCAAGTCCATAACTAAGTGGTCAATTATTTGTGCGTTTGTATTTCCAAGAACACTCGTTATTTCTTCTGGAATGTCTTCTCTTTTTAAAACGCCAAGTATAATCGCGTCTTCTATGTCTCTTCCAATGTAAGCAATTACATCAGAAATTCTAACTACACAGCCTTCCAAAGTCATTGCTCTGATTGTTTTATCAAAGCCTTTTTCTTGCCAACATCTTTTATACTCTTCATTGAATTTCTCGATTGTTTTCCCATAATCTGGAACGTATTTTTTCTCAAGCATCTCGCCATTATGGCAAAGAATTCCGTCTAGAACTTGTACTGTTATATTTAAACCTTGCCCGTTATTTTCAAGTGTTTGTAATACTCTTACGCTCTGCGCATTATGAATAAAAACGCCAAGATTATTTCTCATACAAATATCATTTAAAACTCTCTCTCCAAAATGTCCAAAAGGTACATGTCCGCAAATCATGTCCAAGGCTAATTGCCTCTATCAGGTCTTCATTTAGAGATAAAACTCTTCCAATTGTTCTGGCAATCTTTGCAACAAACTGAACATGAAGACCACGATGAGTAATCAAGTCATTAGATACCATTGGAAAAACTTGCGTTTTATCCATATATCTTGTATACGCCATAGAATGCAAAATTCTGTCTGCATCTCTAAAGAAAGCTGGTCTTACATTGAACTCACTTTTTCTATTTTCTTCTTTTAACCTAACTGCTTTTACAGTTGGACAAGCGAATTCACTTAAAGCACTCTCTCTTCGCAAGTTACTTTGGCTGGCTATTTCATTAAAATCCATAGGAATCTTCCTTTCAATTACTACTTATATATCTTTAAATCGACTCTTATCCTTCCGTTTTTTCGTTTCTCCTACTATTCTTTCTATTATAAATCTCCCAAAGCCTCTAACTGAAACCAGGTCATTCTCGTGAATTGTCTTTGAGCTAGATTTACAATCTAAGTAATTTAGCTTAACTCTATCAGCTTCGACAAGCTCAAGTGCCTGTGCTCTAGAAAGCCCATAACAAGCAGATATAAGACTATCTATTCTAAGTGAAGCTACTGTTGTTCTTAACGAATTTGAATTATCTTCTGGTTCAATCACATCAGCATAATTAATCTCTCTAAGCGAAACACTATCTTTCCCAATCTTATCGACATTTTGTATGATATATTTGCAGATAGTACTTAGAACAAATACATTGGCAATATTATCTGAAACAATGATATCTCCAACAACTTCTCTTTTTATTCCAAGTCCTAAAAGACTACCAAGTATGCTTCTATGAGTTAGTTTGTTTCTAGAAGTAATCTGTATGATATTTATTTGCGCTCTTGCCTCTTCAACATCATCAGAGCCAATCAAAAGAATACATCTTTCAGCATTCTCTACTCCACCAAAAACAGTATGTGGAATTTTAGAATAAAGATTTTTATTTTGAATAATCTCCGAAGGGTCAAGAAAAGTCGTTGATTGAATAGCACCTGTTTTTTCATATAGTCTAATCTTATCTAATATCTTTATTTTTGATAATTCGTTTTTTTCCATTAATAACTATATGCCCTTCCAAAATCTAAACCGATTTAACCTTTTTTACAATATCTTCTGCTGAGATTTCATACTTAGATAAAAGTTCTTTCCATTTTCCGGAACCGCCAAACGTATCATTGATTCCCATGCGATAAACCTTTGTTGGAAACTCCTCCGAAAGTACTTCGCAGATTGATGTTCCTAAACCACCTACAATACTATGGTCTTCCACAGTAATAATCATTTTAGTTTCTTTTGCACATTTAACGATAGTATCTTTATCTATTGGCTTTATTGTATGAACATCAACAACTCTAACATTGATTCCTTCTTTTGAGAGTATATTCTGAGCTTTGATTGCCTCTTGAACCGTGACCCCAGTTGCAAAGATACTAGCATCAGTTCCACAACCATGAACAACCATTTTGCCTAATTCAAACTTTGGTTTTAGGCTAAGCTTTTGCTCTTTGCTAGCTTCTTTTTCGTTTTCTAAAGACATGTTTAATTCTGGTTCTTCTCCATAAATACTTTCAACCTTTGGTCTCGTTAATCTAATATAAACCGGTCCATTAATTTTTGATGCTTCTTCTATAGCCCATTTAGTTTCAATATCATCACAAGG